>NZ_JBVJIA010000002.1:218757-269880 GCF_055586505.1 Streptosporangium sp. NPDC050148
CGTCCCCCCCCCCCCCCCCCCCCCCCCCCCCCCCCCCCCCCCCCCCCCCCCCACGCCCCCCCCCCCCCCCCCCCCCCCCCCCCCCCCCCCCCCCATGCCCGGTCGCTTTTATCAATAATTAGTGATTTATGCGAGATTGACGGGAGATGGGAAACCGGGATACGTTCCGGGTGTTTTGTGGCGGTGCGAGGGAAACCGGTGAGATTCCGGTACGGTCGCGCCACTGTAACGGCCCCACGGGCCGCAAGTCAGGTCACTCGGCCGCCACCGACCTACGAAAAGGGACGCGTGATCCCGGAGGAGGTAGCCGTGAGCCAGATTTCGGCTCCGCACACCCAGCCCATTCCCTGGACGTCGCTCACCCGCTGGCTTCTCGCCGTGCCGGTGCTGCTGCTCCTGGCCTACCTGGTCACCTTCGACCAGGGAGCGGTCTCCCAGGCAGGTGACTACCTGCACGAGCTCATGCACGACGGGCGCCACCTGCTCGGCGTCCCTTGCCACTGAGCCGCATGTGATCACCAAACTGATCGTCCGGGGACTCGTCGCCGGACTGCTCGCAGGGCTGCTCGCAGCCGTCTTCGCCTACGCCGTGGGCGAGCCGGGCATCGACCGGGCCATCGCGCTGGAGGAGGCGGCCGCGGCCGCCGCCCCGGCCCACGACGGCACGGCCTCCGGGACGCACTCCCACGAGGCCGGCGCCGCCGAGGCCGCCCACTCCCACGGGGAGGAGGCCCTGGTCAGCAGGGACGGGCAGCGGTTCGGCCTGTTCCTGGCCCTGGGCCTGTACGGGACGGCGGTCGGCGGCCTGTTCGCCCTGGTCTACGCGGCCGTGCGCGGCCGGGCCGGGCCCCGCTCGGAACCGGCGCTCGCGGTCACCCTCGCGGCCGCCGGGTTCGTCGCGGTGGTCCTCGTCCCCTTCGTGAAGTACCCCGCCAACCCGCCCGCCGTGGGCGATCCCGAGACCATCGGCCAGCGCACCCTGCTCTACCTCATCGCGGTGGCCATCGGCATCCTCGCGGTGGCCGCCGGAATCCTCGCCCACCGGTACGCCGCGGGCGGCGAGCCGTGGGTGCGGTGGCTGGTCGCGGGCGCCGCGGTGCTCGTCCCCGTCGTCGCGGCCTGGGCCCTCCTGCCGGAGATCGCGGAGGTGCCGCGAGGCTTCCCCGCGGACCTGCTCTGGGACTTCCGGATGGCCTCCCTGGGCACCCAGGTGGTCCTCTGGACCGGCGTCGGCGTGCTGTTCGCCTTCGCCGCGCGCAGGCGCAGCCCGGTGTGACGGCCCCCTCGGGGGTCGCTCGGCTGCTGCTGGTCTGCCACGCCTCCACCGTGGCGACCGCACGGGCCGCGTTCCCCCTCGACGAACCGCTCGACGAGCGCGGCCTGCGCCGGGCGCGCGGGCTGGCGGACGAGTTCGTCCCCGGCCCGGCGGCCTGCCCGTCCGAGCTGCGGTGCCTGCAGACGGCGGCGGCGCTCGGCCTGCGGGCCGAGCCCGACCCGCTGCTGGCCGACTGCGACCACGGCCGCTGGGCCGGGATGACGCTCGCCGAGGTCGAGGCCGCCGAACCCGAGGCGCTCGCGTCCTGGCTCGGCGACCCCGCCGCGGCGCCGCACGGAGGTGAGCCGGTCACCGCGCTCCTGGCGAGGGTGGCCGGCTGGCTCGCCGTCCGCGCGCCGGGCCGGACGGTGGCGGTCACCCACCCGGCGGTCATCCGCGCCGCCGTGGTGCACGCCCTGGGGGCCCCGGCCCGCGCCTTCTGGCGCGTGGACGTGGCACCGCTGGCCCGGGTGGCGCTCACCGGGCGCGGCGTGCGCTGGCGGCTGACGTACTCCCCGTGACGGTGTTCTCGCACGACGACCTCCCCGCACGACGACGCAAGGAGACCCCGAAGGTGCCCGACTCCCGTTATCCGTTCACCGCGATCGTGGGGCTGGAGGACCTCAAGCTCGCGCTGATCCTCAACGCCGTCTCCCCGCGGGTCGGGGGCGTGCTGGTCAGGGGGGAGAAGGGCACCGCCAAGTCCACCGTCGTGCGGGCGCTGGCCGCCCTGCTGCCCCCCGTCGAGGTGGTGCCCGGCTGCCGCTTCTCCTGCGACCCGGCGGCGCCCGACCCCGGCTGCCCCGACGGGCCGCACGAGGTCCCGTCCGCGGAGGGGGCGCTCCGGCCCGCCCGCCTGGTCGAGCTGCCCGTCGGCGCCTCCGAGGACCGGCTCGTCGGCTCCCTCGACATCGAACGTGTCCTGACCGAGGGCGTGAAGTCCTTCGAGCCCGGCCTGCTGGCGGGCGCCCACCGGGGCGTCCTCTACGTCGACGAGGTCAACCTCCTGCACGACCACCTGGTGGACCTGCTCCTCGACGCCGCCGCCCTGGGCACCTGCTACGTCGAGCGCGAGGGAGTGTCGGTACGGCACGCGGCGCGCTTCCTGCTGGTCGGCACCATGAACCCGGAGGAGGGCGAGCTGCGCCCGCAGCTGCTGGACCGCTTCGGCCTGACCGTGGAGGTCCGCGCCTCGCGGGAGCCGTCCCGGCGGGTCGAGGTAGTACGGCGGCGCCTGGCCTTCGAGGCCGACCCGGACGGCTTCGCCGCCACCTGGGCGGACGAGGAACGCGAGCTGGCCGCCCGGATCGCCGAGGCCAGGGCCCGGCTGCCGCGGGTCGTCCTGCCCGACGCGGCGCTGCTGCGGATCGCCACCGTGTGCGCGGAGTTCGAGGTGGACGGCCTGCGGGCCGACCTGGTCACGGCGAGCGCGGCGATCGCGCACGCCGCCTGGCGGGGCCGCACCCGGGTCACCGCCGACGACGTACGGGAGGCCGCCCGGCTCGCGCTCCCGCACCGCCGCCGACGCGACCCCTTCGACGCGCCCGGCCTGGACGAGGCGAAACTCCAGGACCTCCTGGACCGCGTCCCCGACGACCCCGAAGACCCTGAAGGGCCCGACGACCCCGACGGCCGAGGTGGCCCGGACGGCCCCGACGGCCCCGGTGGCGGGGATCCCGGCGACGGCCCCGAGACCCCCGGGAGCCGGGAGCGGGCCCCGGACGCCCCGGACGACGCCGGCGTCCCCGGTGGCGCCGATGACCCCGGCGGTCCCGGAGAGACGGACGTCCCGGGCGTACCCGGGCCCCGTGGCGCCGCCGACCCCGCCGACCCCGGCGCGGAGCGGGGAGAGCCCGGCTCCGCGACCGAGGACCGGGGACGGGGCGGGCGTGAGCGGACCTTCGGCGCAGACCCGGGTGGCAGGACCAGGCTGTTCACCGTCCCCGGCGTCGGCGCCGGAGCCCCGGGGCGGCGCTCGCGCGCCAGGACGCCGCTGGGCCGCACCACCGGGGCCAGGGTCCCCGAGGGCCGTACCGGCTCGGTGCACCTGAGGGCGACGGTCGGCGCCGCCGCCCCGCACCAGGCGGCGCGGGGCAGGAGCGGACCCGGCCTGCTGCTGCGGCGCGGCGACCTCCGGGAGGCGGTCCGCGAGGGCAGGGAGGGCAACCTGGTGCTGTTCGTGGTGGACGCCAGCGGTTCCATGGCCGCCAGGCAGCGCATGCGCGCGGTCAAGACGGCCGTGCTCGGCCTGCTGCTCGACGCCTACCAGCGCCGGGACAAGGTCGGGCTCGTCACCTTCCGCGGCACCCGCGCGGACCTGGTCCTGCCGCCGACCTCCTCGGTCGAGGCCGGGGCGGCCCGGCTGCGCGAGCTGCCCACCGGGGGGCGTACCCCCCTGGCCGCGGGCCTGCTTCGGGCCGCCGAGGTGCTGCGCGTCGAGCGGCTGCGCGACCCGTCCCGGCGCCCGCTGCTGGTCCTGGTCACCGACGGCAGGGCGACCTCGGGAAGCGTCGAGGACTCCCGGCGGGCGGCCGGGCTGCTGGCCGGGGTCGCGAGCGTGGTGGTCGACTGCGAGGACGGCCACGTGCGCCTCGGCCTGGCCTCCGCGCTGGCTGCGCGGATGGGCGCCGAGACCGTGCGCCTGGACGACCTCACCGACCTGGCCGGAATGATCCGCGAGCGGCGCGGTGCCGCGTGAGGACCGGACCGGCACGACTCACCCGCGTGTCACCCGCGTGTCACCGCGCGGAGAACGACACCGGAACGATCCGTGAGCGGCACGACGCCGCGTGAGAACGAGGGGAGGACGAGGATGCCGCAGGGCAGACCCGTCAGCGTGCCCGAGGACGGCCTGACCACCCGGCAGCGCCGCACCCGGCCGCTGCTGATCGTCCACACCGGCCCGGGGAAGGGCAAGTCCACCGCGGCCTTCGGCCTGGCGCTGCGCGCCTGGAACCAGGGCTGGCCGATCGGGGTCTTCCAGTTCGTCAAGTCCGCCAAGTGGCGCATCGGCGAGGAGCGCGCCCTGCGGGTGCTCGGCGACTCGGGGGAGGGCGGGACGGTCTCCTGGCACAAGATGGGCGAGGGCTGGTCCTGGATCCAGCGGCCCGGCAGCGAGGAGGACCACGCCGCCGACGCCCGCGAGGGCTGGGAGCAGATCAAGCGGGACCTCGCCGCCGAGACGTTCCGGCTGTACGTGCTCGACGAGTTCACCTACCCGATGAAGTGGGGCTGGATCGACGTCGACGAGGTCGTCGCCACCCTGCGCGGGCGGCCCGGGGTCCAGCACGTCGTGGTCACCGGCCGCGACGCCGCCCCCCGCCTGCTGGAGGCCGCCGACCTGGTGACCGAGATGGGCAAGGTCAAGCACCCGATGGACGCCGGCCAGAAGGGTCAGAAGGGCATCGAATGGTAGCCCGCCTGGTCATCGCGGCACCCTCCTCCGGGGCGGGCAAGACGACCGTGGCCACCGGGCTGATGGCCGCCTTCGCCCGGCGCGGCACGACGGTCTCCCCGCACAAGGTGGGGCCCGACTACATCGACCCCGGCTACCACTCCCTGGCCACCGGCCGTCCGGGCCGCAACCTCGACCCGTGGCTGGTGGGGGAGGAGCTCGTCGCCCCGCTGTTCCTGCACGGCGCCGCCGGGGCCGACCTGGCGATCGTCGAGGGCGTCATGGGCCTGTACGACGGCGCGGGCTCGGGCGAGTTCGCCTCCACCGCGCACGTGGCCCGGCTGCTGGAGGCCCCGGTGGTCCTGGTGGTGGACGCGGCCAGGCAGAGCCGGTCGGTGGCGGCGCTGGTGCACGGGTTCGCCTCCTACGACACCCGGATCAGGCTCGGCGGGGTGATCCTCAACCGGATCGGCTCCGAGCGGCACGAACGCATCTGCCGGGAGGCGCTCGCCGAGAGCGGAGTGCCGGTGCTCGGCGCGATCCGCCGCAGCGACGCGGTGGAGACCCCCTCCCGGCACCTGGGCCTGGTGCCCGCGGCCGAGCGCCGTACCCAGGCCGTCCGGGCCATGGACGCCGTCGCGGACCTCGTCGGAGCCTCCTGCGACCTGGAGGGGCTGCTGCGGCTGGCCCGTACCGCGCCGCCGGTGACGGCCGTGCCCTGGAGCCCGGGGCCGCCCGTCCCGGCCGTCACCAGGATCGCGGTCGCCGGTGGCCAGGCCTTCACGTTCGGGTACACCGAGCAGGCCGAGCTGCTGGCGGCGGCCGGGGCCGAGATCGTCCCCCTCGACCCGCTGGCCGACGAGACCCTTCCCGAGGGGACCCGCGGGATCGTCATCGGGGGCGGGTTCCCCGAGGTCTACGCGGCCGAGCTGTCGGCCAACGAACCGCTGCGCAAGGAGGTCGGCGCGTTCGACGGGCCGATCTCGGCCGAGTGCGCCGGCCTGCTCTACCTGGCCAGGCGGCTGGACGACCGGCCGATGTGCGGGGTCCTCGACGTCGAGGCCAGGATGACCGGCACCCTGACGCTCGGGTACCGGGACGCGGTGGCCGTGCAGGACTCGGCGCTCACCCGGGACGGCGAACGCTACCGGGGCCACGAGTTCCACCGCACCGCGGTCGCACCGGCCCCCGACCGGCCGCTGTTCCGCTGGAGGGGAGGGGCGGACGGCTTCGCCGACGACCGGGTCACCGCCTCGTACCTGCACCTGCACTGGGCCGGCAGCCCGGCCCTGGCCTCCCGGTTCGTCGCGGCCTGCCGCCGCGTCCCGGTCGGCTGACCGCACCGGACGCCCTCGACCGGCCGGGGCGCGGCCGGGCGGGCGTCAGGCTGCGGTGAAGCAGCGCACGTCCTCCAGCATCTTGGCCGCCCGCGCGGAGCTCAGCCGGGCCCGGGGGTCCTTGCGCAGCAGCCCGCGCAGCACCGGCTCCAGGGCCCCCGCCCGCTTGGGCGCGCGCGGAGGCTCCCGCAGCGCCGCCACCAGCGCGGCCATCGAGTTCACCGTACGGAACGGGGTCCTGCCCTCGACCGCCATGTACAGGGTGGCGCCGAACGACCACATGTCCGCCTCGCGGGTGCCGCCCCTGCCCTGGAGCGCCTCCGGCGCGATGAACGCCGGGGTGCCGCGCATCGAGCTCGTCGCGGCCCCCTCGGGCGCGGCGAAGCCGAAGTCGGCCAGCACCACCCGGTCGCCGGTCAGCATGATGTTGGCGGGCTTGATGTCGCGGTGGATCACCCCGCCGTCGTGCGCGTGCCGCAGCGCCTCCAGCAGGCGGCAGCCCATCGCCGCCACCAGGTCCACCGGGAGCGGGCCCGCCTGCACGAGCGTGTCGTGCAGCGTCAGCGCCTCCAGGAACTCCATGACGATCCAGAGACGGTCGGCCTCCTCGGTGAGGTTGTGCACCGTCACGATGCCCCGATGGCTCAGCCGGGCCGCCATCCGCGCCTCCCGGACCACGCGCCGCCGCTGTTCCGCGGCGGCGGGCCCTGGAGGCAGGGGTATCTCCTTGAGTGCCACCTCTCGCTCCAGAAGCAGGTCGTATGCGCGCCAGACGACGCCGGTCGCCCCCTGGCCGACGCGGGAGACGAGCTTGTACCTGCGCGCGATGATGGTGCTCACCCGTCAATGATCGCAGTTTTCCACCCCCAGGCCTACCTGGAACGTTCCCAACACGCCCTCCGGCGGCCGTTCCCTGCTGATTCGGGGGGTGAGGGTGGTCACACCAGGCCGATGCCCAGCAGCAAGGTACCCGCGCCCAGCGCGACCCCGCCCGCCGGGACCAGCCAGATCAGCCGGTTCGGCCTGGTGTCCGAAGGGCGGACCACCGACAGGAAGAAGCCGATCGGCATCAGGATCGGCGCGGCCACGATCAGGACCCGGGCCAGGTCCTTCAGGCCGCCGGACAGGTCCGCCCGGTCGATGTAGAGGAGCGCGACGAGCGCGAAGAGCACCAGGACGCCCGCGTGCGCGTGCCCCGCCCGCCACAGCCCGCGGCGGACGGGGTTGTCCATGTAGCCGGGGACGCCGCGCATGATGTGCGCGAGCAGGGAGACCCCGCCGAAGGCCACGGCGGGAACGGTGATCAGGAGCACTCCGGCGGTGCTCAGCGAAGACGGTGACACGGGGGTCCTCTCATTGGATAGCGGCGCTGACCAATTATTGGATAGGACGGCTATCCGGTCAAGGGGGCCGCGGATTTGCCATGAGGTCGGGTGAGAGGGTTCCCTGACGGGCAGGACCTCGGCACGGCCCGTGCGGGCCCCCGCAAAGATCGCGGGACCATCCGCGCGCAATGTCGCCCGGTTCGGGGAAGATATGAATCAGATGCGTCCCCCAGGTGGAGGTGCCACAGATGGCGAGCAATGACACGGGCGGCCAGAAGCAGACCGGCCGCACCGACAGGGAGGTCGAGGAGACCGCCCCGGCCGAGACCTCCGACGTCCAGGAGCGTCACGAGAAGCTCTCGGACGACGTCGACGCGATCCTCGACGAGATCGACGAGGTGCTCGAGGAGAACGCCGAGGAATTCGTCAGGTCGTATGTCCAGAAGGGCGGCCAGTAGGTCCCACATCGAGATCCGTCCCACCGAGGCCGGGTGAGGGCGGACCCGTCGTGATCCGCAGGCTCGCCCCGGCCGTGGGCCGAGTTCGGCGAGCGCCGGGCCCGGCGGGCGGGTGACGCGCGGCCGTCCCCGCCGGGAGCGTTCTTCACGGCGCTCCACCGCGGTGGCCACCGGTGCCGAGGCCGAGCGGTGAGCCGAGCGGTGAGGGGTCCCTCCGGGAACGGTTCCCGGAGGGAACGAGACCCCGTCCCGCCGCCCCCGCCTTTCGCCTCCCGGTTCCCGCGCGGGGCACCCGCGGCCCCGGTTCCCGCACTCCCGCGTCCCGCGCCGCCGTCGCGCCGGACGGAGATATCCGCCCCGCGCCCCTGATCACCGCTCCCGCGCCCTCGCGTCGCCGTCGTACCGGACGGCCACCCCCGCCCCGGGCCCCGCTCGGGACCCCGCCGGCGCCCCTGACCACCGCCGGTGCCGGATTCGTCGCGTCCGTCCGCACCCGTCCGCACCCGTCCGCGCCCGTCCGGCGGGCCGGTGGATCCCGCCGTGGCGAGGCCGGTCACCCGTGAGGATTCAAAAGCCGGGCACCGGTAGGTGGTTCGCGCTGAGCTGATCCAGGGAAGTGCAAGCAGCACGGCAAGATGAGTAAGGTCGGGCCTTAAAGGACTGCACCTTTGGAGGGAGTCGCGTGGGATCGCACAGGGACCTGCCCGCCGGCATGGTGAATCATATCTTTACCGACACCGGGAGCTCCTCGTTCACCGAGTTCGTCAGGTCCCACTCGCCGGACTTGTTGCCTGGCCGTAACGAGACCCTGGCGACCCCGGTCGGTGACCAGATTCCGCATGCCACCACGATCGTCGCGGCGATGTGCGCCGGCGGCGTGGTGATCGCCGGAGACCGCCGGGCGACCTCCGGCAACATCATCTCCCAGCGCGACATGGAGAAGGTGTTCCGTACCGACGACCACTCGGCCATGGGCATCGCCGGGGCGGCGAGCACCGGGATCGAGCTGGCCCGCCTCTACCGGGTGGAGCTGGAGCACTACGAGAAGCGCGAGGGCCGCACGCTCTCGGTGACGGGCAAGGCCAACCGCCTCGCCACGATGATCCGCGGCAACCTGCCGATGGCCATGCAGGGACTCGTCGTGGTGCCGCTGTTCGCCGCGTACGACCCCGACATCGACGGTGGCCGGATCTTCGGCTACGACGTGGGCGGCGGGCCGTACGAGCAGCACCACCACCACGCGATCGGATCCGGCTCGATCTTCGCGCGCGGGGCGCTGAAGAAGCTCTACCGGGAGGGCGCCTCGCCCGAGGACACCGTCCTGACCCTGGTCCACGCCCTCTACGACGCCGCCGACGACGACTCGGCCACCGGCGGCCCCGACGTGATCCGCAGGATCTGGCCCGTCATGGCGGTGATCACGGCCGACGGCTACCGCCGGCTCCCCGACGAGGAGGTCGCCGAGTACGTCCGGATCGTGGTGGACTCCCGGACGAACTCCCCCGACGGCCCCACCGCCCCGCTGCGCTAACACGAGAGGATCACCCCAGGTGTCCATGCCTTTTGGATATGTCTCGCCCGAGCAGCAGATGCGGGACAAGGCGGACTACGCGCGTAAGGGGATCGCGCGGGGCCGCAGCGTCGTCGTCCTGCAGTACGAGGACGGCATCCTGTTCGTCGCGCCCAACCCGTCCCGCGCCCTGCACAAGATCAGCGAGATCTACGACAAGATCGGTTTCGCCGCGGTCGGCCGCTACAACGAGTTCGAGGCGCTGCGCCTCGGCGGCATCCGCTACGCCGACATCAACGGCTACACCTACGCCCGCGACGACGTCACCGCCCGCGGCCTGGCCAACCTCTACGCGCAGAACCTCGGCCAGATCTTCACCGAGTCGCCGAAGCCGTTCGAGGTGGAGATCGTGGTCGCCGAGGTCGGCGACTCCGCCGACGAGGACCACATCTACCGGCTGACCTTCGACGGCTCGGTCTTCGACGAGGCGGGCCTGGTCGCCATGGGCGGTCAGGCCGAGGCGGTGGCGGGGCGGCTCAAGGAGCAGTACCGCGACGGCCTGTCGCTGGGCGAGGCGCTGGAGGCCGCGCTGTTCGCGCTGACCGAGCCGGGCGGCGAGCGTTTCCCGGCCGCCCAGCTCGAGGTGGCGGTGCTCGACCGCAACCGGCCGCACCGCAAGTTCCTGAGGCTCAACGGCCCGAGGCTGGAGCGCCTGCTGGCCGCCGGTGCCCCCGCCGCCGAGTCGGCCGCCCAGGCGGTCAGGGACGAGCAGGCGCGAAACCCCCTCACCGCCCCCGAGACGCCCGGTACCCCGCCGACCGCCCCGGAGGGTGACATCGACACCGGATCGAGCGGCTGACCCCGACGCGGACGCACCGGCCGCCGGCCCCGTACGGGGACGGCGGCCGGTTCTCGTACGCCCCGACGCCGACGATCCGGACACCAGGCACGTTCGCGCTTAGCAGGTCATCAGCCTGGGCATAAGCCGTACGACCGAAAACCCCATGATCCCTCCCACGAGAGGGGTTCGGCGAATAGTGTGAGGCAATGGATCGTCGCATCTTCGGGCTTGAGAACGAGTACGGCGTCACCTGCACGTTCAGGGGACAGCGGCGGCTGTCACCCGACGAGGTAGCGCGCTATCTATTCCGCCGTGTCGTCTCCTGGGGCCGATCGAGCAACGTCTTCCTCCGCAACGGTGCCCGCCTCTACCTCGACGTGGGGAGCCACCCCGAGTACGCCACCCCCGAGTGCGACAACGTCGTGGAGCTCGTCACCCACGACAAGGCGGGCGAGCGCATCCTGGAGGGCCTGCTCGTCGACGCCGAGAAGCGTCTCCGCGAGGAGGGCATCGCCGGCGACATCTACCTGTTCAAGAACAACACCGACTCCGCGGGCAACTCCTACGGCTGCCACGAGAACTACCTGGTCGGCAGGCACGGCGAGTTCGGCCGCCTGGCCGACGTGCTGATCCCGTTCCTGGTCACCCGGCAGATCGTCTGCGGTGCCGGCAAGGTGCTGCAGACGCCCAGGGGAGCGGTCTACTGCGTCTCCCAGCGGGCCGAGCACATCTGGGAGGGCGTCTCCAGCGCCACCACCCGGTCGCGCCCGATCATCAACACCCGTGACGAGCCGCACGCCGACGCCGAGCGGTTCCGCCGCCTGCACGTCATCGTCGGCGACTCCAACATGAGCGAGACGACCACGCTGCTCAAGGTCGGCGCGACCGACCTGGTGCTGCGCATGATCGAGGCGGGCACCGTGATGCGCGACCTCTCCCTGGAGAACCCGATCCGGGCCATCCGCGAGGTCTCCCACGACATGACCGGCAGGCGGCGGGTGCGGCTGGCCAACGGCAGGGAGGCGTCCTCGCTGGAGATCCAGGAGGAGTACCTCTCCAAGGCCCGCGACTTCGTGGACCGCCGCGGCGGCGACGAGCTCAGCCACCGGGTGCTGGAGTTGTGGGAGCGCACGCTCAACGCGGTCGAGACCGGTGACCTGGACAAGGTCGCCCGCGAGATCGACTGGGTCACCAAGTACCAGCTGATCGAGCGCTACCGCAGGAAGTACGACCTGCCGCTGTCCAGCCCCAGGGTCGCCCAGCTCGACCTGGCCTACCACGACGTGCACCGCCGTCGCGGCCTGTTCTACCTGCTGCAGAAGCGCGGCGCGGTGGAGCGGGTGGCCTCCGATCTGAAGATCTTCGAGGCCAAGTCGGTGCCGCCGCAGACCACCCGCGCGCGGCTGCGCGGGGAGTTCATCCGCAGGGCCCAGGAGAAGCGCCGCGACTTCACCGTCGACTGGGTGCACCTGAAGCTCAACGACCAGGCGCAGCGCACCGTGCTCTGCAAGGACCCCTTCCGCAGCGTCGACGAGAGGGTGGACAAGCTCATCGCCGGCATGTGACGGCCGGCCGGGCCACGGACCCTTCACGCAGGGGCCGGGCCGCCGATCGTCCGTGCGTGACGGACACCGGGCCCGCCGCCCCTCCACGGGTGGCGGGCCCGCCGGTCGTCCGCGGGTGCCGGAGCGACGGATCCCGTGATCGTCCTCATGCGGCGGGGACCGGTCGCGATGAATCTTTCACGGGCGAGGGGCGGCATTGCGTCGATCGTCGGCATGTCATGGTCACGCTTCGGCAAGCTCGCCCCGGTCTTACCCTCTCCGTACACCGGGACGGGTAGTGTGGCGCAAACCTGACGTCTGCTTGAGGGATACCTATGCGCCGCCGCAGTATGGCCGTACTGGCCGCAGTGCCTCTGATGTTCGCCGCAGCATGCGGGTCCGGAGGGGACGCCGCCACCAGCACCACCGGTGCCTCCAGCTCCGCGAGCTCCGCGAGCAGCGGTGGGGTCGCCGAGCTGCAGGTCACCGGAGCGGCCGGGGCGAAGCCGACCGTCGCCTTCCCGTCCAAGGTCGTGGAGAGCTCCTCCTTCAAGGTGCTCACCCCCGGCACGGCCGGTGAGCCGGTGAAGCCCGGCGGCAGCGTCGTGGCCAACTTCACCGTCTTCACCTGGGACGGCAAGGAGAACAAGCTCGCGGGCTCGACCTACGACGAGGGTGGCCCGCAGGTCATCACGCTCAACGAGCAGGTCCCCGAGATCCTCCGCAAGGGCTTCGCCGAGACCAAGGGCGGCGGCAGGTTCCTGTCCGTCGTCGGCAAGGACGCCCTGCCCAAGGAGCAGCAGGCGCAGGCCCCGCCGGGACAGTCGCAGGTCTTCGTGGTCGACGTGGTCGGCGTTCCCGCCGAGAAGACCGCCAAGGGCACCGCGAGCGACCCCGGTCTCAAGGGCGTCAAGGTGGAGAACCCGGGCGGCGACGCCGCGCCGAAGCTCACCACCAAGACCAAGGAGAAGGCTCCCAAGGATCTCGTCGTCAAGACGGTGATCAAGGGCACCGGCCCCGAGGTCAAGTCCGGCCAGTCGATCCTGGTCCAGTACGCGGGCAAGATCTGGGGCTCGGACGTCGAGTTCGACAGCAGCTGGTCCCGCGGCGCCCAGCCGATCATGTTCCAGATCGGCACCGGCAAGGTCATCAAGGGCTGGGACCAGGGCCTGGTCGGCGTCCCGGTCGGCAGCCGGGTGCTGCTGAGCATCCCGCCGGACCTCGGCTACGGCAAGGCCGGCTCCGGCGAGAAGATCAAGGGCACCGACACCCTGGTCTTCCTGGTCGACGTGGTGGCCGCCTACTAGAGCCACGAAGAGCCACAAGAGCCACAAGAGCCACAAGAGCCACAAGAGCCAAGAAGAGCCCCGGAGGGCCCGCAGGGGTCCTCCGCCCCTTCTCCGGCGTATCCCGCCGGATCCCTCCGCGACGTGTCCACCGTGACCGGGTCCCGATCGGGCCCGGTCACGCGGCCGTTGCCGCGCCTTTCACCCCGCGCCTTTCACTCAGCGCCGTCACCCAGCGCCTTTCGCCCCGCGTCGTCACTCAGCGTCGTCACCCCGGGCCCGCCGTCCCGCGCGGTCCCCGCGCGGTCTCGCGCCGCGGTACCTCCCGCCCGCCGGTCTCCCCGTCTCCCGGGCACGCCCTCGCGCGGAAGCGCGAACCGACGCGAACCAACGCGAACCAACGCGGACGGACGCGGACGGACGCGGACGTCCCGGCCGCCGTCCGGCCCCGCGGGCCTAGAATCCGGCTGTGAGCGGCGACGACCTCGACACGGTGGCGGTACTCCACGACCCGGTGCGCCGGGCCGTCTACGACTACGTGGCCTCCATGGGCCGGGACGTGGGACGGAACGAGGCGGCCGAGGCGGTGGGGGTGCAGCGGACCCTGGCCGCGTTCCACCTCGACAGGCTCGTCGAGGCGGGCCTGCTGGAGGCGGGGTTCCGGCGGCTGACCGAGCGGACCGGTCCTGGCAGCGGCCGGCCCGCGAAGGTCTACCGCAGGGCGCCGGGGGAGTGGCAGGTCAGCGTGCCGGCCCGGGACTACCGCGCGCTCGCCCTGGTGCTGGCCGAGGCGATCGAGGAGCTCGGCGAGGACGAGCGGGCCGAACGCGCCGCCCGGCGGGCCGGGGCCGGGCTCGCCCTGGAGGGGGAGGACCTGCCCGGGGTGCTGCGCCGGCGCGGTTACCAGCCCTACGAGGAGGACGGGCAGGTCCGGCTGCGCAACTGCCCGTTCCACCTGCTCGCCGAGGAGCACCCGCTGCTGGTCTGCTCGGTCAACCTGGAGCTCTGCCGGGGCCTGCTGGAGTCGCTCGGCCGGGACGTCTCCTCGGCCCGGCTGGACCCGCGCCCGGGGGAGTGCTGCGTCGCCTTTTCTAAAAATAATGAAGATTGACATAGAGGGATGGCGGGTGGTGTGCTGTGTCCATGCACCTTGCACAGCTCAACGTCGCCCACATGCGCGCGCCCAAGGACTCCCCGGAACTGGCCTCCTTCATGGCGGGCCTCGACCCGCTCAACCGGCTGGCCGAGGCCTCGCCCGGCTTCGTCTGGCGGCTCAAGGGCGGCGAAGGCCCCGAGGACACGGTCGAGCACCTCTACGGCGACCACCTGCTGATCAACTTCTCGGTCTGGGAGTCGCGCGACACGCTCTGGAACTACATCTACCGCACCGTCCACCTGGAGTTCCTGCAGCGGCGCAGGGAGTGGTTCCTGCACATGGCCCAGCCGTACTCGGTGATGTGGTGGGTCCCGGCCGGATACGAGCCGACCCTGGACGAGGGCATGGAGCGCCTGGCGCTCCTGAAGGCCGAGGGCCCCACGCCCTCGGCCTTCACGTTCAAGAACTTCTACGACCCCGAGGACAGCAGCGAGGCGGCCAGCCTCCCGGCCGCGGCCGAGGCCAGGAAGTAGGCCAGGTCCTCGTCCAGGCCACGGCCCATCGTCGACAGCCGGACCGGGGAGCCGCGCAGCGCCTCCGCCAGCCCGTCCACCGGCACCTCCACCAGCTCGTGCCGGGCGCCGAGCGGGCGTGACTGCTCGGCCACCCGCCTGCCGAAGTCGCCCGGCAGCACCGGGACGGCCACCTTGGCCGGTGCCAGCGCCACCCGGCCGTAGGCGGTCAGCGAGTGGTGCGAGACCCCGATGTGGCGCTCGCGCAGGTCGCCCTCGCTGACCCGCAGCGCCGCCACCGGCCGGCCGCCCAGCACGGCGGCGGCGTTGACCGCCTCACCGGCCGAGACGCCCGAGAAGCCCCAGCGGGTGCCGCCGCCCAGGTTGCCCGGCCCCTGGGTGACGATCGCGACCTCGGCCCCCAGCACGTGCCGGGCCGCCAGCAGGCCGGTGTGCGGCGTCACCGCCTCCACGTCGCCGCCGAAGGACTGGCCCGCCGTCACCACCCCGCACAGCCAGCCCGTCTGCCGCAGCCGCGCGGACGACATGGAGAACCAGGCGGGCAGCGCGCCCCCGTCCAGCATCACGTAGGCCACCCTGGGCGGCCGGTGGGACGGCCGCCGCCCGACCTCCCCTTCTTCTCCGCCCTCTCCGCCCTCTCCGCCCTCTCCGCCGTCCCCGGCCTCGGCCGGCCGGTCCGGCGCGCCCGGAGGAGTGGTGCCGTACAGGCCGCAGAGGATCGCCGGCAGGGCCGAGTGCAGGTCGGCGACGATCACCGGCATGCCGTCCACGGAGTCGGCCTCGCGCAACACGTCGTGAAACGGCGAGTCCTGCTCGTCGGCGCCGAGCACGGTGGCCTGCAACGGGGTGTAACGTGCCTTTACCAGGTGTCCGGGACCGCGCGGATCTTGTGGCAAACGGTCGGGAACCGCCACCACCATGGCGTAGCCTCCCGTACCGAGCCCCATGGCGAGCGCGGTCGTGTTGAGCAGCACCGCGTCACCGGGTTCCGGACGTCCCACCAGGGCCGGATAGGCGAGAGCGCGCGCCTGGCCGTCCTCGGTGGTCACGTCGAGTTCCATCGCCCCCGGCCACTCGCGCCGGACCCGCACGACCTCGCCCCTGCGCCATCTGATCACGGGGGAAGGGTAGCGTCACCCCGAACAGGAAGGAGGCCGGATGTCGCGCCGGAAGACCGAGCGGCTGCTCAATCTCGTGATCTGCCTGCTGGCCACGCGGCGGCCGCTCAGCGCCGAGCACATCCGCCAGGCGGTGCCGGGCTACGACGCCGACAACGACGAGGCCTTCCAGCGGATGTTCGAGCGGGACAAGAACGAGCTGCGCGAGATCGGCATCCCCATCGAGGTCCACAAGGACCCCTGGGAGGAGGATCCGGGCTACCGGATCGTCCGGCAGGCCTACGAGCTGCCCGAGATCACCCTGGAGCCGGACGAGGCGGCCGTGGTCGGCCTGGCGGCCCAGGTCTGGCAGCGCGCCAGCCTGGCCGAGGCGGCCGGCGGGGCGCTGCTGAAGCTGCGCGCCGGGGGTGTGCAGACCGACGAGGCCCACGGCGTGCTGGGCGGGGCGCTGGAGCTGCGCGTCGACACCCGGGACCCGTCCTTCCCGGCCCTGTGGGAGGCCGTACGCGACCGGCGCGTGGTCCGCTTCGCCTACCGGGCGGCGGCCAGCCAGAACGTGCTGACCCGCACGGTCGAGCCGTGGGGCGTGGTCAGCCGCCGGGGCCGCTGGTACATGGTCGGCCACGACCGCGACCGCGACGCGCCCCGCGTCTTCCGGCTCAGCAGGATCAGCGGCACGGTCACCCCCGTCGGTCGCCCCGGCGCCGTGACGGTGCCCGAGGGCGTCGACATCACGTCCATGGTCGGCTACCGCGACGCCGCCGTGCAGGAGCGCACCGCCGTCGTCCGGGTCAGGCGCGACACCTGCCAGGGGCTGCGCCAGGTGGCCAAGAGCGTGCGGCCCGCCGGCGACGAGTGGGACGAGCTGGAGGTCGACTTCACCGACCCCGAGCGGCTGGCCGGCTGGATCGTGGGCTTCGCCGACGACGCCGAGGTGCTCGGCCCGCCGGACGCCCGCGACGCGGTGATCTGCCGCCTGAAGGGAGCACTCGCGTGAGCACCGCCGACCGCCTGCCCAGGCTGCTGGCCCTGGTGCCCTACCTGATGTCGCACCCCGGGGCCCAGGTGCCCGAGGTGGCGAAGATCTTCGGGCTGACCGAGAAGCAGCTCATCGACGACCTGCAGCTGGTCTGGATGTGCGGGCTGCCCGGCCACACCCCCGGCGACCTGATCGACGTGTCGTGGGACGGCGGGGAGATCGTCATCGACAACGCCGAGACCATCGCCCGGCCGCTCCGGCTGGGCGTGGACGAGGCCAGCGCCCTGCTGGTGGCGCTGCGGCTGCTCGCCGAGATGCCGGAGTTCGGGCAGCGGGACGCGCTGGCCCGGGTCATCGCCAAGTTCGAGCAGGCCTCGGGCGAGGGCGCGGCCGCGGTCAGCAGCCAGGTCGCGGTGGAGGTGGACGCCGCCCCGGACGCGCTGCCCGTCGTCAACGAGGCGCTGCGCCGCGGCAGGCGCCTGTCGCTGCGCTACTACGTGCCCGGACGCGACGAGATCACCCCGCGCGACGTCGACCCGATGCGCCTGGTCGTGGTCGACGGGCGGACCTACCTGTCGGGCTGGTGCTACCGGGTCGAGGCGGTCCGGCTGTTCCGGCTGGACCGGATGCTCTCGGTCGACCTCCTCGACGTGCCCGCCGACCCCCCCGAGGGGGTCGTGCCCGACGAGGTGACGCCGGGGGTGTTCCGGCCCTCGCCGACCGACGAGCTGGTGGAGCTGGAGCTGACCGCCGTCGGCCGCTGGGTGGCCGAGTACTACCCCTGCGAGAGCGTCGAGGAGCTCGGCGAGGGCCGCGTCCGGGTGACCCTGCGCGCCAGGGACCACGGCTGGCTGGTACGCCTCGCGCTGCGCCTGGGCGACAGCGGGAGGGTGGTCTCACCCGCCTCCCTGGACGAGAGCGTGCGCGCCGCCGCCAGGGCCGCGCTGAATCGTTATGAGTCGGTCTCCTGACATGCGGCGCCGGGATCTCCTGTCATGAGCTGGATCATCGTCTCCGTTCTCGTGGGGCTCGCCGGGTCGGCGGTGCTCGGCGTGCTCGCCCTGCGCGTGCTGCGTGCGGGCGCCGCGCTGAGACGGGAGGTCGACCGGACCCGGGGCAGGCTGGAACCGGTCAGGATCCTGTCCGGTGACCGCACCGGGGAGATCCGCCCGCCCCGCGGATGAGCCGGCGGGGGTGAGACCGCGCGCCGGGGAGCGTACGATCGGGGCAGAGACCGCACGTCGCTCGGCGTAAGGATGTTGCAATGCCCAACCTCGGACCCACTGAGCTGATCATCATCGGCCTGATCCTGGTGCTGCTCTTCGGTGCCAAGAAGCTGCCGGAGGCCGCCCGCGGGCTCGGCCGGTCGCTGCGCATCTTCAAGTCGGAGACCGCCAAGCTCCGCGACGAGGACGAGGCCGAGAACACGACCACGGTCGTCCAGGCCCAGCCCGTCGTCCCGGCCCCCCAGCCGATCCCCCCGGCCGCCTCGGTCCCCACGCCCCAGCCGGTCCCGGCCCCCCAGCCGGTCTCCGTGCCGGGCGCCGAGGAGGAGGCCCGCCGCCTGGAGGAGGAGGCGGCCAGGCTGCGCGCCCGGTCCGCCGCGCCCAAGGCGCAGTGATCGGCGGTAGCCTGAGGATCTCCCCGATCAACCGACTCGTCACCCCAGGATTCGCGAATGGCGCTGCTGAAGTGGCCCAAGCCGGGCCGGAACGGGGCGTCCCCGCCCGCTGAGGAGTCCGGCGACGGCCGGATGCCGCTCATGGAGCACCTGCGCGAGCTGCGCAACCGGCTGGTCATCGCCCTGCTCGGGCTCGTCGCGGGCATCGTGGTCGGGTTCATCTTCTTCGACCCGATCTGGAAGTTCGTCTCGGCCCCGTACTGCGGGCTGCCGCAGGCCCAGGAACTGCGGCCCGGGCAGTGCACGATGCTGATCCTCGGCGTCTTCGACTCCTTCTTCGTGAACCTCAAGGTCGCGGCGATGTTCGGCCTGGTCGTCTCCTCGCCGGTCTGGCTGTGGCAGATCTGGGGTTTCGTCACCCCTGGCCTGTACCGCAACGAGAAGCGCTACTCGATCCTGTTCATGCTGCTGGCCGTCCCGCTCTTCCTGGCGGGCGCGGCGCTGGCCTACTTCGTGATGGACACCGGGCTGTCGATCCTGCTCGGGTTCGCCCCGCCAGGGACGCTCACCGGCATCACGATCGACGAGTACCTCGGCTACGCCCTGATCATGCTCATCGTCTTCGGCATCTCCTTCGAGCTGCCGCTGCTGATGGTCTTCCTCAACCTCATCGGGGTGCTGCCGCACGCGCTGGTGGCCAAGCACCGGCGCATGGTCATCTTCGTCATGTTCGTCTTCGGCGCCGTGGCCACCCCCGGCGGCGACCCGTTCACGATGATCGCGCTGGCCCTGCCCATGGTGCTGCTGTTCGCCCTGGCCGAGGGCTTCATGTACCTGAGGGAGAGGCGCCGGCCCAAGGACGAGGACTTCTCCCACCTCTCCGACGACGAGGCCTCCCCCCTCGGCGACCCCTCCTCGGGCACCGCCCTGGACGACCCCTCGCCGCTGGACGAGGTGCAGCCCGTCCCCGCGCCCGCTCCTATCGATTCGAGAACGGCCGATGCCGACCGCACCCCCTAGCGGATAGATTCCGGTCCGTGCCCGCAGAGATCGCAGTCCTGGTCAACCCCGCCGCCCGGGGCGGCCGCTCGCGGGGCCTGCTCTCCCCGGTGCTCGACCGGCTGCGGCAGGGCGGGCGCGAGGTGTCGGTGATCCTCGGGGACTCCGCCTCCGACGCGCTGGAACGCGCCTGCACGGCCGTCGCCGAGCAGCCCGAGGCGCTGGTGGCCTTCGGCGGCGACGGCCTGGTCCACCTGGCCGTCCAGGCCGTCGCGGGCAGCGGCGTGCCGCTGGGCGTCATCCCGGTGGGCACCGGCAACGACATCGCCGCGGCGCTCGGCGTCCCGCTGAAGGCCCCGCTGGCCGCGGCCGACGTCGTGCTGCGCGGCCGGGCCCGCGCCGTCGACGCCGCCCGCGTGGGCCCCGACGAGTGGTTCGCCGGGGTGCTGGCCTGTGGCTTCGACTCCCGCGTCAACGAGCGGGCCAACACGATGACCTGGCCGCCCGGCATGGCCAGGTACCTGGTCGCGCTCGCCGAGGAGCTGCGCTCCTTCCGGCCCATCCCGTTCCGGATCGGCCTGGACGGGGAGATCGTCGAGCGCGAGGCCATGCTGGTCGCGGTCGGCAACACCCGCTCCTACGGCGCCGGCATGCGGGTCTGCCCCGGCGCCGTGCCCGACGACGGCCTGCTGGACGTGACCGTCCTCGGCGCCATCCCCAAGGGGGAGTTCCTGCGCACCTTCCCCCGCGTCTACCGGGGATCGCACGCCGCCCACCCGGCCGTCACCATGTACCGCGCCCGTACGGTCACCCTGGAGGCCCCCGGGGTGATCGCCTACGCCGACGGCGAGCGGATCGGGCCGACCCCCCTCACCTGCGAGATCGTCCCCGGCGCGCTGCAGGTCCTCCTCTAGGGACCCGCCCCCGCCCCCCGGGGGCCCGGACGCCCCGCGGGGCCGGGCCGCGAGCCCGACGGAGGACGGACCGGAATCCCGATATCGGTAGGCTGAGGGTATGACGACCCCAGCGGAACGATACGCTGCCTTCCGTCAGAGCCAGGCCGAGAGCGGGCCCGCGCTGACCTCGTTCCGCGGACTGTACGACTTCGAGCTGGACGATTTCCAGCTCGACGCCTGCCGGGCCCTGGAGGCCGGTGACGGGGTCCTGGTGGCGGCGCCCACCGGCTCCGGCAAGACCGTGGTGGGCGAGTTCGCGGTGCACCTGGCCCTGGCCGAGGGCCGCAAGTGCTTCTACACCACCCCCATCAAGGCGCTCTCCAACCAGAAGTACAACGACCTGGTCCGCCGGTACGGCGCGGCCAAGGTGGGCCTGCTGACCGGCGACAACAGCGTCAACGGCGACGCGCCGATCGTCATCATGACGACCGAGGTGCTGCGCAACATGCTCTACGCCGGGTCCGGCACCCTGACCGGGCTCGGGTTCGTCGTGATGGACGAGGTGCACTACCTCGCCGACCGGTTCCGCGGCGCGGTCTGGGAGGAAGTGATCATCCACCTGCCCGAGTCGGTGCGGCTGGTCGCGCTCTCGGCCACGGTCAGCAACGCCGAGGAGTTCGGCGAGTGGATGGGCGAGGTCCGCGGCGACACCAGCGTGATCGTCGACGAGCACCGGCCGGTCCCGCTCTGGCAGCACATGCTCGTCGGCAACCGCATCTACGACCTGTTCGTCACCGGCGAGGACGACCGCCGCCCCCAGATCAACCCCAACCTGCTGCGCATCGCCAGGGACGAGGAGCGCCAGGCGTTCGGCAGGGGACGCCGCGGCTACTCGCGCCCCCGCAGGAGCGGCCCGCCCGACCGGGCGGCGGCCATCGAGCGCCTGGACGCCGACGCCCTGCTGCCCGCGATCACGTTCATCTTCTCCCGGGCCGGCTGCGACGCCGCCGTCATGCAGTGCCTGCACGACGGCATCCGGCTCACCACCGAGGCCGAACGCCACGAGATCCGGCAGATCGTCGACGAGCGCACCGCGCACCTGCCCGACGAGGACCTGGGCGTGCTCGGCTACCTGGAGTGGCGCGACGCCCTGGAGCGCGGGCTGGCCGCCCACCACGCGGGCATGCTCCCGGCCTTCAAGGAGGTCGTCGAGGAACTGTTCACCCGCGGTCTGGTCAAGGCCGTGTTCGCCACCGAGACCCTCGCGCTCGGCATCAACATGCCGGCCCGGTCCGTGGTGATCGAGAAGCTCGACAAGTGGAACGGCGAGACCCACGCCGACCTCACCCCCGGCGAGTACACCCAGCTCACCGGGCGGGCCGGGCGGCGCGGCATCGACGTGGAGGGCCACGCGGTCGTCCACTGGCAGCCCGGCACCGACCCGGTCCAGGTGGCCGGTCTGGCCAGCACCCGCACCTACCCGCTGCGCTCCAGCTTCCGCCCCTCGTACAACATGGCGGTCAACCTGGTCGGGCAGGTGGGCCGGGAACGCGCCAGGACGCTGCTGGAGTCCTCGTTCGCCCAGTTCCAGGCCGACCGGGCCGTGGTGGGCATCGCCAAGCAGGTGCGCCGCGCCGAGGAGGCGCTGGAGGGCTACCGCCAGGCGATGACCTGCCACCTGGGCGACTTCGAGGAGTACGCCGCCATGCGCAGGGCCCTGTCGGACCGGGAGGCCGAGCTGTCGCGCCGGCGGGGCGCGGCCCGGCGCACCCAGGCGCTGCGCTCCCTGGAGGCGCTCAAGCCGGGCGACATCATCCGCGTCCCGGGCGGGCGCCGCGCCGGGCTGGCCGTCGTGCTGGACCCCGGCCTCAACTCCCGGGGCGAGGGGCCCTCCCCGCTGGTGCTGACCATCGGCAAGCAGGTCAAGAAGCTCTCCCCGGCCGACTTCCCCGTCCCGGTCGAGCCGGTCGAGCACCTGCGCATCCCCAAGAACTTCAACGCCCGTTCCCCCAAGGAGCGGGCCAACCTGGTCTCCTCGGTGCACGCCAAGATCGGGGACCGGGACTTCGGCAAGCCGGTGCGGGCACGCGACCACGCCGCCGAGGACGACGAGATCATCCGGCTGCGCCAGGAGATCCGCCGGCATCCCTGCCACGGGTGCGACGAGCGCGAGGACCACGCCCGCTGGGCCGAGCGCTACCACAAGCTGCTCCGCGAGACCGAGGGCCTGCGCCGCAGGGTCGAGGGCCGCTCCCACGTCATCGCCCGTACCTTCGACAAGGTCTGCGGGGTGCTCGACCAGCTCGGCTACCTCGACGGGGAGAGCGTCACCGCCGAGGGCCGCAGGCTGGCCCAGCTCTACACCGAGCTGGACCTGCTGACCGCCGAGTGCCTGCGCTCGGGGCTCTGGGACGACCTGGACCCGGCCGAGCTGGCCGCATGCGTGTCGTCGCTGGTGTTCGAGTCGCGCCAGGCCGACGACGCCCGCCAGCCCAGGATCCCCGCGGGCGCCGCGCAGAGGACGCTGGCCGACATGGTCCGCCTCTGGGGCGAGCTGGAGGCCATCGAGAGCGACCACGGCCTGTCGTTCATCAGGGAGCCCGACTTCGGGTTCGCCTGGTCGGCGTTCCGCTGGGCCAAGGGCCACACCCTGGACGCGGTCCTGCGCGACGGCGTCGCCGGCGGCGAACTGGCCGCCGGTGACTTCGTGCGCTGGACCAAGCAGCTGCTCGACCTGCTCGGCCAGATCTCGGACGCGGCCCCGGCCGGGAGCAAGGTCAAGCAGACCGCGGGGAAGGCGATGGACGCCCTGCGCCGGGGCGTGGTGGCGTACTCGTCCCTGTCCTGAGGTCCTCGCGGCGGGGCAGCAGCAGCGGGGTGGCCAGGAGCAGGACGCCGGCGGCCACGATCGCCGCGCGGGGGCCGACGGCGGCGGCCAGCAGCCCCCACGCGGCGGTCAGGGCCGCGATGCCGAGGGTGCCGCCGACCGACCACGCCGACAGCGTGCGGGCGACCCGGTCGGGGGCGGTGTGGTCGAGCCGGTAGGTGGCCAGCACCGGGTTGAACACGCCGCAGCAGGTCACCAGGCCGAGCTGGACGACGATGACCAGCACGATCCCGGGGACGCCTGGCTGGACGAGCGCCAGCCCGACGGGCCAGCACGCGCGCAGCGCCCCGGCGGTCAGCATCACCCCGTGCCGCCCGAACCGCGCCACGAGCCGGCGCGCCAGCCGCGCCCCGACGAGGCCGCCGACGCACGGCACCGCGAACATGAGGCCGTACTGCCAGGGGGCGAACCCCAGGTGGCCGAGCAGGAGCACGGCGAGCAGCGGCTCGGTCGCCATGATCAGGCCGTTGACCAGGACCGTGTTGAGGAACAGCCGGCGCAGCGTCCGGTGGGACAGGATGGCGCGCCATCCCCCGAGCAGGTCGCCGGTGCGCGAACCCGATGCGCCCGGCCGCGCGGGGCGCGGCTCGTCCCCGCCGATCGCGCGGATGCCCAGTGCCGACAGCAGGTGGCCGGCCGCGTCGGCCGCCACCGTCACCACCGGGCCGAGCACCCCGATCGCCGCCCCGCCGAGCGGCGGCCCGACCATGATCGCGGTCCAGGTCGTGGACTCGAACCGGCTGTTGGCGACGAGCAGGTCCTGTGGCGGCACGAGCTCCTTCAGGTACGCACCGCTCGCCGCGTTGAAGGTGATCCTGGCCGCGGCGACGACGACGGAGACCACGAGGAGCTGGGCGAAGCCGAGCAGGCCGAGCGCGTACGCCACCGGGACGCTCACCAGCGCCGCGAACCGGACCAGAGCCATCGCGATCATCACCGGCCGCTTGCGGCGGAACTCCACCCACGGCCCGAGCGGCACCGCGACCACGGCCCCCACCGTGAGCCCCACGGCGGACAGCGCCGACACCTGGGCCGGCCCGGCGTGCAGCACCAGGACCGCGACCAGGGGGAACGCCCCGAAGGCCAGGCTCGTGCCGTACGAGCTGACCGCGTACGACGCCCACAACCATCCGAACCGCCGCCCGAGCGCCCGCCCGTCCCTCATCCCGCCCCGCCTCCCGCCGGCCCGTACAACCATGTGGTGACCACTGGCATCCAAGCGGCCGGGGAAGGCGGAGATCAAACAACCGTCCGCCCCGTCGGCACAACCTCTCGTTGTGTCGCTACCCTCGCGACGTGGATCTCGACGCCGTGCGCACCTTCGTGGCCTCCGTGGACGCGGGACGGTTCCAGGACGCGGCCGACGAGCTGTCGATCACCCAGCAGGCCGTCTCCGAGCGCATCGCCTCGCCGGAGAGGAACCTCGGGGTGCGGCTGTTCACGCGCACCACGCGCGGGGCACGCCTCACCATCGACGGGCAGGCGTTCCTGCCCCACGCCCGCGAGCTGCTGCGGGCCGAGGAGCGGGCGCTCGGGAAAGGCCCTAGAGCAGCGCGAAGCGGACCTCGCGGGTGGCCGGGTCGGCGCGGGTCAGCCGCACCCGGACGCTCTCGCCCAGCGGAAGGTTCTCGCCGTCGCAGCGCGCCACCACCGGCGGGTCGGTGACCTGCACCTGACCTCCGGGCCGGTCCTCGGCCACGTCGATCACCACGGCCTCGAACGTCTGGCCCACCCGGTCGCGGAGCACGAACGCCTCCACCAGGTCCACGCACGCCCGCTCGACGCTCCCGGCCCGCCGCCCGGTGGCGTGCATGATCTCCGGCAGCTCGTCCATGACCTGCTGGACCTCCTGCGGCACCGGCTCGCCCGCCGCGACGGCCAGGCAGATCTCGGTGGCGTAGCGGTCGATGAGACGCCGCAGCGGCGCGGTCACGTGCGCGTACGGCGCGGCCACCGCGGCGTGCTCGGCCTGCGCGGGCGGCTCCCCGTTGAAGGCCACGTACCCGGCGCCGCGCAGCAGCACCGTCGACTCCTGCAGGAACGCGGCCTGCTCGGGGACCTTCGGGTCGAGGGCGTGCACGACGTCGCCGTACCCGGCGCCCTCGGGCCAGGACACGCCGAGCGCCGCGGCCATCCGCCGGACCTGGGCCACCCGCTCGGCCGGGGCGGGCGGCAGCACCCGCAGCAGGCCGATCTCGGCGTCCAGCATCATCGAGGCGGCGGCCATGCCGGTCAGCAGCGAGATCTGCGCGTTCCACGCCTCGGCGTCCAGCGGCGCGCGCAGCTCCACCCGGTAGCCGTCCCCGTCCGGGACGACCTCCTGGTCGGGGGTGGGCAGCGTGACGCCGCCCCTGGCCCGCTCCAGGTCGAGCCTGAGCCGGCCGATCTCGGCCAGCAGCCGCAGCGTGCCGTCGGCGGTGCCGGTGTCGATCGCCGCCTGCGCGTAGTCGTAGTCGAGCCGCTCGCGGCTGCGCACCAGGGCCCTGGTCACGTCCGCGCCCACGATCCGTCCCTCGGCGTCCAGGTCCACGCACCACAGCGCGGCCGGACGGTCCACCCCGGGCAGCAGGCTGGCCGCGCCCTCCGACAGCACGGGCGGGTGCAGCGGCACCCGGCCGTCGGGCATGTAGACGGTCTCGCCGCGCAGGCGGGCCTCGGCGTCGATCGCGCCGCCGGGCCTGACGAACGCCCCGACGTCGGCGATGGCGTACCAGACGCGGTAGCCGCCGGGCCGCTCCTCCAGGTGCAGGGCCTGGTCGAGGTCCATCGCCCCCGGCGGGTCGATGGTGATCATCGGCAGGTCGGTACGGTCCAGCCGGGGCAGGGCGGGCGACTCGGCGACCCACTCGGCCTCGTCGACCACCGCCTGGGGGAACTCCTCGGGCAGCTTCATCTCACGACGGATCCGCTCGAAACCATCGTCGAGCCGCGGATGGGACTCTCCGGGCACCCGGATGCTCTTGTGAGGCACAGGCAGCAACCTACCGGCTCCCGGGGGACCGGCTCCACGGCCGGGTCCCCGGGGACCCGGACCCCGAGGATTCAGGGGCCCGGGAGCGGGCCGTCACGACCGGGTCGGTCGGAGGGCGGTCAGAGCGCGGAGATCAGCCGCTCCACGGGGCTGCCCAGGCCGTAGCGTTCGCTCAGCCCGGCCAGGGCCTCGGCGTCGCGGGGCGCGGCCGGGAGCGCGAAACCGGTCTCGGGCACGGGGGCGTCACGGGCGACCCGGACCACCCCCGGCGCGACCCGCAGGTACTCGCGCGCCGCCGAGAGCCTGGCGCGCTGCCCCGCGGTCAGGACGGCCCCTGGACGCTCCGGGCCGCCCTGACCGGAGCCGTCCTCGTCGACGGCCCGCAGCAGCGCCTCCAGCGAGCCGAAGGCGGTGATCAACGCCGCCGCGGTCTTGTCGCCCACCCCGGGCACGCCCGGCAGGCCGTCGCTGGGGTCGCCGCGCAGGGTGGCGAAGTCGGCGTAGGCGCGGCCCGGGACGCCGTACTTCTCGGTCACCGCCGCCTCGTCGACGAGCTGGAGGTTCTTGACCCCCCTGGCGGTGTAGAGGACGCGGACCGGCCGGCTGTCGTCGACCAGCTGGAACAGGTCACGGTCGCCGGTGACCACGTCCACCTGGCCGCTCGCCCGCGCGGTGAGCGTCCCCATCACGTCGTCGGCCTCGTAGCCGGGCACGCCGACGCGGGCGATGCCGACCGCGTCGAGCACCCGCTCCAGCACCGGCACCTGCGGGGCGAGCGTGTCGGGGGTCTCCTCGGCGCCGTCGCCCGCGACCCGGTGGGTCTTGTACGTCGGGATCGCCGCCACCCGGAAGGCCGGGCGCCAGTCGGCGTCCATGCAGGCGACCATCTCCTCGGGGGAGTAGCGCCGGATCAGCATGGCGATCATGTCGATGACGCCGCGCACCGCGTTGACGGGCATGCCGTCGGGGGCGGTCATCGACTCGGGGATTCCGTAGAAGGCGCGGTAGTACAGCGACGGGGTGTCGAGGAGCATCAGACCGGGCATGCCGATCATTTAACCAATCAACCGAGGACGCCGACGGCCAGCACGCAGGTGTCGTCCTCGGGGTCGGGGCCGCCGACCACCTCGATGAGCCGGTCGAGCCCGTCCTCCAGGTCCCCGACCGGCAGGGTCGCCGCCGCGGCCATCGTCAGCGCCACGCCCTCGTCGATGTCGCGGGTGCGCCGCTCCACCAGCCCGTCGGTGAACAGGAGCAGCAGGT
Source organism: Streptosporangium sp. NPDC050148 (assembly GCF_055586505.1). Lineage (NCBI taxonomy): Bacteria > Bacillati > Actinomycetota > Actinomycetes > Streptosporangiales > Streptosporangiaceae > Streptosporangium > Streptosporangium sp. NPDC050148. The sequence continues at coordinate 246,131 of NZ_JBVJIA010000002.1, forward strand.
CGCCCGGATGCGACCGGAACGAGGCCAGGCCGTACGGCTCGTCCGAGGTGGCGCCCAGCAGCACCCCGGCGGGCGGCTCCAGCTGGGCGGCCGTCCCGTCGCGGACCAGGATCGGGGCGGGATGGCCGGCCTGCGCCCAGGTGAACGTCCCGGTGACCGGGTCGAGACGGCCCACGACCGCGGTCGCCGTGGTCTCCGGCATCCGCCGCAGCACCAGGTCGTTGAGCCAGGTCAGCAGCCGGTCGGGGGAGTGGCCGGTCATCGCCAGGCCGGCCAGGGCGTGCCGGAGCTGGGCCATCTGCGCCAGCGCGGGCATCCCGTGCCCGGCCACGTCGCCGATGGCGAGCTGCACCCCGCCGTCGGACAGGCGGACGGCGTCGTACCAGTCGCCGCCGAGGCCGCTCCCGACGCCCGCCGCCGCGTAGCGCACGGTGACGCGCGCGTACGGCAGGTCGATCGTGCCGTCCAGGCCCGGCATGATCGCCTCGCGCAGTGCCACGCTCATGTGGTGCTCCTCGGCGGCCTGTTCGCGCACCCGCAGCAGCATGTCCCGCGAGTCCGACATGATGCGCTCGGCGCGGCGGCGGACGGTGACGTCCTGCACGACGCCGTACACGGCGGCGCGCTCGCCGCTCACGACCGGGTCCAGCACGACCCGCAGGTGGCGGAGCTCGCCGTGACGGCGGACGCGGAACTCGGCCTCCCCGGGCACGGCCCGCCGCATGACGCACCTGAGCAGCCGGTCCACCCCGGGCCGGTCGACCGCCTCGGCGTGACCGGTGAGGTCGCACAGCGGGATCGGGCCGTCGCCGGGATCGCGGCCGAACATGGCGTACACCCCGTCGGACCAGGTGGACTCCCCGGTCCGGAGATCCCACTCGGCCCAGCCCATGTCGCCCAGCCGTTCCGCGTGCGCCAGGCGTGCGGTGAGGAGGTGTCGCTCCACGGCCATGTGCCCGTCCGGCGCGTCGTGCCGCCACCGCGTCTTCTCGGCGACGGCGGTCGGGGCCGGAAGGGTCACCTGGTCGTTTCGTGGGTGGAGGGGTGGCTGGTGGCCGCCCACTACGCCGACCATGTAGCTCGCTCTCGGAATGCGTGGCTTTACGGATATCGTGTCAACGAAATGTGATCGTACTTCAACAGATTGTAGTGGTGGGATCGCTCCCTCGCCTTCCTTTCCGTGACTTTCGGGCCCCCTGACCCTCCTGATGCGCCGTCGTCCCGGCCGGATTAGATTGGTCGGCGTGACAACGGAGTCCTCTGATCTCTATCCCGTGACCCGCCTGGCCGCCGCCCGCGAGGCCACGGCCGCCGCCGGGCTCGACGCGCTGCTGCTCACCCCGGGTCCCGACCTGCGCTACGTGACCGGCTACGAGGCGCTGCCGCTGGAGCGGCTGACCTGCCTGGTGCTCCCGGCCGAGGGCGAGGCGTTCATGATGGTGCCCCGCCTGGAGCTGCCCGCGGCCGAGCGCTCCCCGGCCTCGCGCCTGGGCCTGGAGTTCGTCCCCTGGGACGAGACCGACGACCCCTACGCGACCGTCGCCGCCAGGCTGGGCCGCCCCCGCAGGGTCGGCCTGGCCGACCGGATGTGGGCGATGCAGTCGCTGCGCCTGCGCGAGGCGATGCCCGGGGCCGAGCAGGTGCTCGCCGGGACGGTGCTGCGCGGGCTGCGCATGCGCAAGAGCCCGGCCGAGGTGGCCGCGCTGCGCGAGGCGGGCGCCGCGATCGACGCCGTCCACGCGCAGGTGCCCGGCTTCCTGAGGGCCGGCCGGACCGAGCGCGAGATCGGCAGGGACATCGCCGAGGCGATCATCGCGGCCGGGCACTCCACGGTCGACTTCGTCATCGTCGGCTCCGGGCCCAACGGCGCCAGCCCGCACCACGAGCTGTCGGACCGGGTGGTCGCCGAGCGCGAGCCGATCGTGGTCGACATCGGCGGCCAGATGCCGGGCGGCTACTGCTCGGACTCCACCCGGGTCTACGCGATCGGCGAGCCCCCCGCGGGCTTCCTGGCCTACTACGAGGTGCTCCGGCGCGCCCAGCAGGCCGCCTGCGACGCGGTGCGTCCCGGCGTGCCGTGCGAGGCGATCGACGCGGCCGCGCGCGAGGTGATCGCCGCCGAGGGCTACGGCGAGTACTTCATCCACCGGACCGGCCACGGCATCGGCCTGGAGACCCACGAGGAGCCCTACATCGTCGCGGGCAACGCCGAGCCGCTGGCGCCCGGCTTCGCCTTCTCCGTCGAGCCGGGCATCTACCTGCCCGGCGCCCACGGCGCCCGCATCGAGGACATCCTCGTCTGCACCGAGGACGGCGGCGAGCGGGTCAACCACCGTACCCGCGAGCTCGTGGTCGTCTGAGACGGCGGCCCGCCCCCTCCGGCCGCGAGGGGGGTGCCAGAATCGGGGTGGCCGGTGATCCCGGCCGTCCCGCCGTCCGCGCCAGGACCTGGAGCACGCGGAAACCACCCCCTCCCGTCGGATCACGGGGCGGGGTCCTCACGCTGGAGGATTCAGATGACCGTTGAGCGCGTCCTGCCGACCGGCGACGCCCATGACCTGCTGGACCTGGTCCGCGACCTGATCGCCAAGGAGGTCGCGCCCCGGGCCGCGGCCGACGAGGCCGCCGGCACCTTCCCCCGGGAGGTGTTCGGCACGCTCGGCCGCGCGGGCCTGCTCGGCCTGCCCTACCCCGAGGAGCACGGCGGGGCGGCGCAGCCGTACGAGGTCTACCTGCAGGTGATCGAGGAGCTCGCGGCCGGCTGGCTGGCCGTCGGCCTGGGGGTGTCGGTGCACACCCTGTCGTGCTTCCCGGTGGCCGCCTACGGCACCGACGAGCAGCGTGCCGCGCTGCTGCCGGACATGCTGGGCGGGGAGTGGCTGGGCGCCTACTGCCTGTCGGAGCCGCAGTCGGGCTCCGACGCCGCCGCGCTGACCACCAGGGCGGTCCCCGGCGCCGACGGCCACGACGGCCACGACGGCTACACCGTCGACGGCGTCAAGGCCTGGATCACCCACGGCGGCGCCGCCGACTTCTACACGCTGATGGCCCGCACCTCGGCCGACGGCGCCCGCGGCATCTCCTGCTTCCACGTGCCCGCGGGCACCGAGGGGCTGTCGTTCGGCGCGCCCGAGCGGAAGATGGGCATGAGGTCCTCGCCCACCGCCCAGGTCCGCTTCGACGGGGTGCGCCTGCCGGCCGAGGCGCTGCTCGGAGCCGAGGGGGAGGGCTTCCGGATCGCCATGGCCGCCCTGGACGGCGGCAGGCTCGGCATCGCGGCCTGCGCCGTGGGCGTGGCCCAGGCCGCCTACGACGTCGCCGCCGCCTACGCGGCCGAGCGCCGCCAGTTCGGCTCGCGGATCATCGACTTCCAGGGCGTCGGCTTCATGCTCGCCGACATGGCCACCCAGATCGCCGCGGCCCGCGCCCTCTACCTGGACGCCGCCCGGCTGCGCGACGCCGGCCGGCCGTACGGCACGCGGGCGGCGATGGCCAAGCTGTTCGCCACCGACATGTGCATGAAGGTCACCACCGACGCCGTCCAGGTCCTCGGCGGGTACGGCTACGTGGAGGACTTCCCGGCCGAGCGCCACATGCGGGAGGCCAAGGTCCTGCAGATCGTCGAGGGCACCAACCAGGTCCAGCGCCTGGTGATCGGCCGCGCCCTGGCCAGGCAGGTCACGGACGCCGGACGCTGACCCCCGCGCCCCGCCCGTCCCCGTGTCCCGCCCGTCCGTGTCCGCCGGGGCCGGGCGGGGCGTGACGCCGGTACCCGCGCGCGCCCGGGACGGTCCTCAGAGCCCGTAGCCCTCCAGCAGCCGCAGCCAGACCTCGCTGACCGTGGGGAAGGACGGCACGGCGTGCCAGAGCCGCTCCAGCGGCACCTCGGCGGTGACCGCGATCGTGGCGGCGTGCAGCAGCTCGCCCACGGCCGGTCCGGCGAACGTCACCCCCAGCAGCACGCGGCGCCGCTCGTCCACGACGGCCTTGGCCCTGCCCCGGTAGCCCTCGCCCTGCAGGTAGGCGCCCGTCACCTTGCCCATGTCGTACTCGACCACGCGCACCTCGAACCCGGCGTCGCGGGCCTCGGCCTCGGTCCGGCCGACCGCGCACACCTGCGGGTCGGTGAAGACCACCTGCGGGGCTCCGTACGCGTCCGCGGTGTCGCGCAGCGCCGGGAGGTCGTCGGGGCCGCCCTTGGCGCGCGCGGCGATGACGTCGCCGCACACCCGCGCCTGGTACTTGCCCATGTGGGTGAGCAGGGCCCGGCCGTTGACGTCGCCCACCGCGTACAGCCAGCCGTCGCCGACGGCGGTGGCGCGCATGCTGTCGTCGACCTCCACGATCCTCCCGGCCTCCAGGCCGACCGTCTCCAGGCCGAGGTCACCGGTGGCCGGGCGCCTGCCGGTGGCCACCAGCAGCTCGTCGGCCTCCACCGGCGCCCCCTCGGACAGGTGGACCGTCACCGGGCCGCCCGGCCGGGGCCGCTCCACCCCGGTCACCCGGACGCCGGTGCGGACCGTGATGCCCGCCTCGGCGAACGAGGCCGCGACCAGCTCCCCGGCGAACGGTTCCATCCTGCCCAGCAGCCCGCCGCGCGCCAGCACGGTCGTCTCAGAGGTGCCGAGGCCGTGCATGGCCTGGGCCATCTCGCAGGCCACCACGCCGCCGCCCAGCACGGCCAGCCGCGCCGGGACGCTCCCGGTCACCGTCACCTCGTGGCTCGTCCACGGGGACGCCTCGGCGAGGCCGGGGACCGGCGGGACGGCGGCCGCGCTCCCGGTGGCCAGCACGACCGCGTGACGGGCGGTCAGGGTGCGGACCGAGCCGTCCTGCGCGGTCACCGCGACCCGCTTCGGGCCGTCCAGCCGCCCGTGCCCCCGGACGAACTCCGCGGGCACCCCCTTGATCCACTCCACCTGGCCCGCGTCGTCAAGGTGGGACACGGCCTCGTCGCGCCGGGCGAGCACGGCGGCGGTGTCGATCGGCCCCATCGTCAGGCCCGGTACCCGGGAGACCTCGGCGACCAGGTCCACCGGGCGCAGCAGCGCCTTGCTGGGGACGCACGCCCAGTACGAGCACTCCCCGCCCGCCAGGCGGCCCTCGACGATCGCCACGGTCAGCCCGCCCTTGACCGCGCGGTCGGCGACGTTCTCGCCCGCCGGGCCCGCGCCCACCACCACCACGTCGAACTCGTCCGACACGACGTACCTCCATAGGAAACCAGGTCACCGGTCCCGCGGCGCGTCGGCGGCGCGGGGTCGTACCAGCTTCGCATCCCGGCGCAGGGCGGGGCCGCGGGCGGGGCCCGGCGCGCCCGGCGCGCCCGGCGCGCCCGGCAGGTCGTTCCCGGTCATCTGCTCCCGGGTCCGGTCAGCGGCTCCGGGTCTGCGGGTCCGGCCCCGGGTGAGGGCCCCGGGCGGAGGGCGGGGTCAGCGGCGGCGGCCGCGGGCCTTGAGCGGGGTCAGCGGCAGCTCGGGAGCGGGCAGCGGGGCCGCGCCCGCGCCGGGCACCGTGCCGAACGCCTCGCCCTCCGCCCACTCGCGCCGGAACCGGACGATCTCCTCGTGGCTGCGGCCGACGAAGTTCCACCACATGACGATGCGCTCCTCGAACGGCTCGCCGCCGAGCAGCAGCAGCCGCCCGCCCCCCTCGGAGCGCAGCTCCAGCCCGCCGCGGCCGCAGCCCAGGTGCAGCAGCGGCCCGGGGGAGAGATCGGTGCCGGCGGCCCGCACCGTGCCGGACAGGGCCAGCACGGCGTACTCGAAACCGGGACGCAGCCTCAGGCGCGTCCCGGCGCCCGCCTCCAGGGCCACCTCGGCGCCGACCAGCGGGGTGTGGACCGTCGCCGGGGACGCGACGCCGTCCAGCTCGCCCATGATCACGGTCGTGGTGACGCCCGGAGAGACCGGCCGGGGCAGGTCCGCGTGGTGCTCGAAGGCCGGGGCGGTGCCGCGGGCGTGCGAGGGGAGCGCCACCCAGAGCTGGACCCCGTGCAGCCGGTCGCCGGGGACCGACTCCTCGGAGTGGGAGATGCCGCGCCCGGCGGTCATCAGGTTGAGCCCCCCGGGGGTGATCGTCTGCTCGCTGCCGAGGCTGTCGCGGTGCAGGATCTCCCCCTCCAGGAGCCAGCTCACGGTCTGCAGGCCGGTGTGCGGGTGCGCCGGGACGCGCATCGTCGCCCGCTCGGGACCGTAGTGGTCGACGAAGCACCAGGCGCCGACCATCCGCACGTCCCGGTTCGGCAGGGTCCGGGTGACCCTCATCGCCCGGGGGCCGCCCAGCACCACGTCCCGGCCGTCCAGCAGCTCCTCGACCGGCCCGGCCGCCACGTCCGCAGGGCCGCCGCACGCCGACTCCCGCGGATCCGTCTCCAGATTGCTCACCCGGCGACCCTACGTCCCGATCCGCCCCCGCCGGGCGCCCGGGCCCGTGACCTTCCCGGGGACGGACCGCCTGCGTGTTCGCGGGCCGGTTCCGGTATCTTTCGTCCACCCCTCGGACCTTCGGACGCCGAGGGCCGGAACACCGTGTGAAGTGAGAGGGCGATGACCACCGAGACAGCTGCTCCCCCCCGGTCTCGGCAGAGCCGCTGGAGCGCGCAGACATGGTTCAACGTCGTGCTGCTCGCCATGGCCGTTCTGCTGGCGATCTCCGCGGTCGTCGGCGCCACGGTCCTGAAGAACGCGGCGTCGGCCTCCAACCGCCTCGTCGACCACATCTCCGTGGGCCGGGTGCAGGCCGAGCGGCTGCAGGGCACCCTGCTGGAGCAGGAGACCGGCATGCGGGGCTTCGTCATCACCGGCAACGAGGGGTTCCTGCAGCCCTACGTCGACGGGCGCCGGGAGCAGGCCACGGTGTCGGCGCAGATCAGGAGACTGACGCCGGGGACCGCGCCGCTGCGGGAACTCGACACCGTGGAGGGGCTGGCCGCCGACTGGCGGGCCCGGTACGCCGAGCCGATGATCGCCACCGCCAGGGAGAAGGGTCCCGAGAGCGTGAGCGGGACGCTGGTCGAGGAGAGCAAGCGCTCCTTCGACCTGGTCAGGAAGGCCCTCGACGTCCAGAACGCCGCCTGGACCCAGGCCAGGAACGAGGCCCGCGCCGAGCTGGACGCCGCCCGCACGCTCAGGGACATGACCTTCTTCGGCATCCTGGCCGCCTTCCTGATCACCATCATCACGGTGGCGGTGCTGCTGAGGATGGCGGTGTTCAACCCCCTGACCCGGCTGCGGGAGGCGTCCCGCAGGGTCACCATGGGCGACTTCGACCACCACGTCGACACCGGAGGCCCGGCCGACCTCGCCGAGCTGGCCGGGGACATGGAGGCCATGCGCCGGCGCATCGTCACCGAGCTGGAGGAGGCCAGGGCCTCGCGGGTCCAGGTCGCGGCCCAGGCCGAGGAGCTCAAGCGCTCCAACGCCGAGCTGGAGCAGTTCGCCTACGTGGCCAGCCACGACCTGCAGGAACCGCTGAGGAAGATCGCGTCCTTCTGCCAGATGCTGCAGCAGCGGTACGCCTCCCAGCTCGACGAGCGGGCCAACACCTACATCGACTTCGCCGTCGACGGGGCCAAGCGCATGCAGGTGCTCATCAACGAGCTGCTCACCTTCTCCCGGGTGGGCCGCATCACCAGGGAACCCGTCGAGATGGACCTGAACGACGTGGTCGACAGGGCCCTGGCCAACCTGTCGGCCGTGGTGGAGGAGTCCGGGGCCGAGGTGGAGGTCGGCGACCTGCCGGTGATCGTCGGCGACCGGACGCAGTTCGTGATGCTCTGGCAGAACCTCATCGGCAACTCCCTGAAGTTCCGCGTCCCCGACCGCGCGCCACGGGTGAGGATCGAGGCCGAACGCGTGGAGCGGGAGCCCGGCGGGGAGGGGGAGTGGCGGATGACCGTGACCGACAACGGCATCGGCATCTCCGCCAACTTCGCCGACAAGATCTTCGTGATCTTCCAGCGGCTGCACCAGCGGGACGCCTACGAGGGCACCGGCATCGGCCTGGCGCTCTGCAGGAAGATCGTGGAACAGCACGGCGGCACGATCCGGCTCGACACCGAGCACACCGGCGGGGCCCGCTTCATCATCACGCTGCCGGCCCCGCCGCTGCCGCCCGCCACCGAGGAGGAGCCCGCCGAGGAGAAGTCCGCCACCGAGGAGAGGTCCGCCACCGAGGAGAGGTCCGCGGTCGAGGAGAAGCCCACGGCGAGCGGGGAGCCCGGGGCGGGCGAGGAGCCCGGGGCGGGCGGGCAGGACGCGGCGGGCCGGGAGGTGCCCGCCGGGACCGGGCCGTGAGGCCGTGACGGTGCGCGCGCTCCCCGGGGCCGTTACCGTGTAGCGGATGGAGGAGATCGACCGCCGTATCATCACGCTGCTGGCCCGAGACGGCCGGATGAGCTTCACCGATCTCGCCAGGGAGACCGGGCTGTCGGTGTCGGCGGTGCACCAGCGGGTGCGCCGCCTGGAGAAGCGCGGCGTGCTCCGCGGCTACGCCGCGCTGGTCGACTACGACGCCATCGGCCTGTCGCTCACCGCCTTCGTCTCCATCAAGCCGACCGACCCCGCCGCCGCCGACGACGCCCCGGAGCGGCTGGCCCACCTGAGCGCCATCGAGGCGTGTCACAGCGTGGCCGGGGACGAGAGCTACATCCTCAAGGTCCGGGTGGCCTCGCCGATCGCGCTGGAGGAGCTGCTGAACCAGATCCGCTCCGCCGCCAACGTGTCCACCCGCACGACGGTCGTGCTCAGCACGCCGTACGAGCACCGGGTCCCGGAGCCGGCCGGGCCCGAGGACGGCAGGCCCGACGAGCGCCCCTGACCCCCGCCACCCCGGCCGGAGATTTCCGACTTGCCGGACAGGGGGTAGGTGATTCAAGCTCAACGGGTGGCCGCCCAAAAGATCATCATTGACTGCGATCCCGGGATCGACGACGCGCTGGCTCTCGTTCTCGCCCACGGGAGCCCCGACCTGGAGATCCTGGCGATCACCACGGTCGGCGGCAACGTCGACCTGGCCAGGACCACCGACAACGCGCTGCGGCTCCGCGAGTTCCTGGGGTTCCGCGGCGTGCCGGTGACCCCGGGCAGCGCGGGCGCCCTGATGCGCCCCCGGGTGAACGCCGCCGAGGTGCACGGCGGCTCGGGCCTGGGAGGCGCGCTGCTGCCCGCGCCGACGCTGCCGCCCGCGGACGGGCACGCCGCCGACGTCATCGTCGAGACGCTCCGGGCCGACCCGGGCGAGGTGACGCTGGTCGCCATCGGCCCGCTGACGAACGTGGCGCTCGCCGTGCTCAGGGAGCCCCGCGTCGCCGAGTGGGCGCGGGGGATCACCATCCTCGGCGGGTCGTACACCCGGGGCAACTTCTCCCCGGCGGCCGAGTTCAACATCGCCGCCGACCCCGAGGCGGCCGCGATCGTCTTCGGGGCCGGCTGGACGGTGACCATGATCGGGCTCGACGTGAGCCGCGGCGCGATGGTCACCCGGGCCGTGGCGGAGCGGATGGAGACCATGGGCAGGCTCGGCGGCGGGCTGCTCGTCCCGTGCGTGCGCTTCCACGGCACGATCACCGACGACGGCGGCCCCGCGATGCACGACGCCTGCGCGATCGCCCACCTGATCGACCCGTCACTGATCACCCTCGTCCCCGCCGTCGTCGACGTCGAGACGGCCGGCCGCTTCACCTCGGGGATGACCGTGACCGACTTCGCCCCGCGGGGCCGCACCCCCAACGCCCTGGTCGGCACGTCCCTCGACGCCGGCCGCTTCTGGGACCTCCTGCTGGGCGTCTACGCCGGGGTGGCGGCCTCGATCGAGGCCGGGGACCCACCGGGCCCCGCGGGGTGACCGCCCGCGCCCGGCCGCCGCGCGAGCACGGGCACACCGCCCTTCCCGTACGGGACCCGGTGCGCGGGTCAATCGGCGGCGGGAGGGGCGTGGTACTCCTCGTCGGTGACGTGCTCGCCCCATTCGGTCCCGGGGACGCCGCTCTCGCCGGTGCCCTCCCACCCGGCCCGGTGGGACAGGATCCGTTCGACGTCCCGGGCGTGGTGGGTCCCACCGCGCCGGCAACCCCTCCACCTGGCGTATCGCCTCACGCGGTGTCACGGACCGGTCGTAGCCGCACTCGCGGCAGGGGTCTCCGTACGACCCCGCGCCCCAGGACTCCATCGGAGGCCAGCCTATCGGCCTCCCGGACGGCCGTCACCGGACAGGAAAGGAGAGTCCCGGCACTCGGTTCCGGGTCAGTGGTAGAAGCCCTCGACCGGGACGCGTGCCTCCTCGAACAGGGCGGGGCCCTCCTGGGGGACGCGGGGCCACCCGCCGCCCGGCTTGAGCGCGGCGAGCTGCTCGTTGGACAGCGCGTACACCACGCGTCCGAGCCCGGACCGTTCGATGGCGCCCTCGCACATGGGGCAGGGCTGGCAGCTGGTGTACATGGTGGTGGCCGCGGCGGTGGCCGGATCCAGCTCGCGGGCGGCCCACCGGGCGAGCTTCAGCTCGGGATGGGCGGAGATGTCGCCGTCGCTGGTGACCGTGTTGTGGTCCTCGGCCAGCACGTCGCCGTCCGGGCCCACCAGCAGCGATCCGAAGGGGGCGTCCCCGGTCGCGCGGGCTCGCGCGGCCAGGGCGACGACCCTGCGCAGGAAGGTCTCGTCCTCAGGTGTCATGGTCGCTCCGTTCACGGGTGGCGGGTGTGCGGGGCCACAGGTCGGCCACGGTCGCGAGCGCGCGCCAGGCCGTCTGCGGGTGGAAGGTCTCGGCGGGGTCGGAGCCGAACGGGTCGAGCACGACGGTCTCGGACCCGAGCAGGCGCAGCTCCTCGAGATCGTCGAGGATCTGCTCGGCGGTGCCCTCGCCGGCGAGCCGCTCGGGACCGGTGACCGGCGCGTCGGTCAGGCGCAGCACGATGCGGGGGGTCAGGGCGGGCACCGGCCGTCCCAGCTCGTCCGCGACGGCCTTCAGCCGGTCCACCGCGCCGCGCAGCCACGGCAGGGTCATCCGCAGCGGGTGCCACGCCTTGCCGAGGCGCACCGCGCGGCGCAGGCCGGCGTCGCCGTTCCCGCCGACCCAGAGCGGTATGGTCCCGGCGCGGTAGTCCTCCTCGTCCGCCCAGGCGGCGCGCATCGCCCGCAGGTGGTCGTCGGTCAGCCGCCCGCGCCGCTCGAACGGCACCCCGAGTGCGGCGAACTCCTGGCGCGCCCAGCCGACGCCCACGCCGAGGATCAGCCGGCCGCCGCTGATGCGGTTGAGGTTCGCCGCCATCCGGGCCGTCAGCAGGGGGTGGCGGTAGGGCACGATGAGCACCGAGGTGCCGAGCATGACCCGCTCGGTGACACCGGCCAGCCAGGAGAGCGTGGTGAACGGCTCGTAGAACGGAGCCGGGTACTGCTCGGCGACGTCGGGCGTCACCACGACGTGGTCGGAGATCATCAGCAGGTCGTAGCCGAGGGCCTCCACGGTCCGCGCCCAGCGCCGCAGCACGTCCGGATCCGTCCCCGGCCCGAAGTTCGGTACGTTCACCCCGATTCGCATGCCAGGAACCCTACCCAGGCGGCCTCCCCGTCCTGAAGGCATGATCCATGGCATCCGAGGCCTCTCGCCGGTGATCTGCCGGTATGTTGCAGGGATGACCGAGGATCTCGACGAGACCGACTGGTCGATCCTGAGGGAGCTCCAGCGGGACGGCCGCGTCCCCCTCACCGAGCTGGGACGGCGGGTGAACCTCGGCGCCTCGGCGACCACCGAGCGGGTCAGGCGGCTGGAGACGCTGGGTGTCATCACCGGCTACCGGGCCGAGGTCGACCTGGTGAAGGTCGGTTTCGCCGTGCTGGCCGTCGTGCGCCTGAAGTATCCCGGCAGCCGCCACGAGCCGCTGCGCCGCCTGCTCGGCGAGCGCCCGGAGATCCTCGAGTGCCTGCGCACCACCGGCGAGGACTGCTACACGCTGAAGGTGGCGGCGGGCTCCATGGCCCACCTGGAACAGATCATGGACGAGCTCGCCGGGTTCGGCACCACCACCACCAGCGTCGTCTACAGCCGGACCCTGCCCTACCGCGGGCCCGTGGCCCCGCCCGACGGCACCCGAGGACCGCTCAGGGGATGATCCGGCGCCGTCGCAGGTCGCCGAGGATGCCCAGGAACATCGCCTCGGTGTCGACGTACTCGTGGAAGCCGAGGCGCCGGGCCTTGGAGCCGTCGGCGAAGAAGTCGTAGTCCCAGGAGAACACGGCGTCGCCGAAGGCCCAGGACGACACCTCCTCGTACGAGTGCCGCTCCAGCCCGTACTTCTCCACCATGGAGTCCCACAGCGGCCCCTTGTCCGCCATGACGACGTCGAGCGACATCGGCAGCGGGGGAGCCGTCTCCAGGTCGAAGAAGCGCGCGATCCTCGGCCACATGTCGTTCCAGCGGAAGAGGTCACCGTTGTTGACGTTGAACGCCTGGTTGGCGCAGCGCTCCTCGGTCGCCGCCCAGACGGTCGCCCTGGCCAGCAGCCCCGCGTCGGTCATCTCCAGCAGCGTGTCGTAGGCCCCCGGCCTGCCGGGGAAGCGCAGCGGCAGGCCCAGCTCCTTGGAGATCGCGCCGTACACGGCGATCACCATGGCCAGGTTCATCGGGTTGCCGAGGGCGAAGCCGCACACCACGGACGGGCGGATCGCGCTCCACGTCCACCCCGAGCCCCGCTGCCGCTCCCGCAGGAAGTCCTCCTGGTCGACGTTGAACTCCGGCGGCATGTGGCGCGGGTCGCTCTCGCGCGCCGGGGTCTTGAACGGGCCCAGGTGCGCGCCGTAGACCTTGTACCCCTGCATCAGGCTGACGTGCCGCAGGCCGGGCGCCACCGGCTCGATCGCGTCGACGACGTTGACCAGCATCGCGAGGTTGGGAGCCACGAGCTCGGCCCACGTCGGGCGGTCCTGGTAGGCGGCGTAGAAGACGTGGGTCACCTCGGTGAGCCCGCCGAGCGCCCCGGCGCAGTCGTCCCGGTCGAGCAGGTCGACCCGGACGTGCCTGACCCGCCCCGCGTTCTCCCCGCCGCGGCGCGACAGGCCGATCACCTCCCAGTCGCCCAGCGCCGCGAGGTGCTCGACCAGGTTGCGGCCGATCACTCCCTGGGCGCCGACGACGAGAGCGACCTTGCTCTGGGTGCTCATGGGATCCTCTCCTGATCTGTACGAGTGATCCGTACGGGACGTCCGGCGCGGGCCGCGTCCCCCTGACAGGCCCGTCACCGGTGGTACGGGCTCGATCCTGCGCCATCCGGGTGCCATGAGTCCAAGTGATGTTCCTTGTGCCGTCCATGAAAATCTTCTATGGGAGGTGCCGCGGCCGGGACGCCGTGCGCGCCGGGTGCCGTCCGGCCTCACATATGACGACAGTTCATGATTTTTGCGGTCGTGATAACTTCTGTGCATGCTGAGCCTGCGGCAACTGGAGTACCTGGTGGCGGTCGTCGACCACGGCTCCTTCACGCGGGCCGCGGAGATTCTCCACGTCACCCAGCCCGCCCTGTCGCACCAGATCCAGGCGCTGGAGCGGGCGGCCGGTGCGCGCCTGCTCGAACGGCTGCCCAGGGCCGTCCACCTCACGCCGGCCGGGCGCGCGATGCTGCCCTACGCGCGGGCCGCCCTGGCCGACGTGACCGGAGCCCTCTGCGCCGTGCGTCAGGCGACCGGGCTGGCCGGGGGAGAGCTGCGGCTGGCCACGGTCTGCTCGGTCGGCCTGGGCGTGCTGCCCGGCGCGCTGCGCGCCTGGAACCGGCTCCACCCCGAGGTCGACGTCAGGCTCTTCGAGCACCACCACACGGAGGAACTGGCCGAGGCGATGGCGAGCGGGCAGGCCGACCTCGCCGTCGGCCCCAGGCCCGCCCCCTGGCCGGGACCCGTGCACGAGCTCGGATGCGAGGAGTTCGTCGTGACCGTCCCGCCCGGTGACCCCCTCGCGACGGGCGGGGCCCGCGAGGTGGACCTGGAGGACCTCCGCGACCGCCGCTGGGTCCACTACGCCCCCGGCAACGGCCTGTCCGAGGTGCTGGACCACGCCTGCGCGCAGGCCGGGTTCCGGCCCAGGATCGCGGTGCGCACCGAGCAGACGGCCTCGGCCCCGGCCCTGGCCGCCGCCGGCCTGGGACCCGCCCTGGTCCCCTCGAACATCCTGCCGAGGGGGTACGAGGGCCACGTCCTGTGGCCCCGGCCCGCCGTCACCCGGGCCCTCACCGCCTACGCGCGCACCGGTCTCGACACCCTCGCCGCGGCCTTTTTGGCCGTGCTCACCGAGAGCGTGGCCGGCACGCTCCTTCCCGCGCCCGGCCCCTGCGCGCCCGGGCCCGGCCCCTACCGCGAGCCGCCCGTCCCGCCCGCCCCGCCCGGACGGGCCTGAGCCAGGTCCGCGACCGCGGCGACGACCAGGTCCACCTCCTCCTCGGTGTTGTAGTAGTGCGGTGACAGCCGCAGGCACCAGTCGACGTCCTTGTCACCGAAGTCGAACTGCGCGAACTCGCGGAAGCTGAGCGCCGAGTTGACGCGCCGCGCGTCCATCGCCGCCTTGAACGGCCGCGGCTCCCACCCCTCGGCGGAGAAGGTGACGATGGCGCCCAGCCGCGGGCCGCGGTCCAGCGTCCGCACCCCGGGGACGGCGTCCAGGCCGGTGCGCAACCGGGCGGCGAGTGTGGGGGAGCGGTCCGCGATGGCGTCGACACCGACCCGGAGGGCGTAGCGCGCGGCGGCGGCGCAGCCGAGCACGGTCGCGTAGGGGAACTCCCACTCCTCGAACCGGGCCGCGGACTCGACGGGCCGGTAGCGGCCGGGCTCGACCCAGCGGGCGCCGTGCATGTCGATGAACAGCGGCTCGTACCCGGCGCGCAGGACGCGGTCGGACACGTACAGGAAGCCCGAGCCGCGCGGGCCGCGCAGGAACTTGCGGCAGGTGGCGGTCAGCAGGTCGCAGCCGATCTCGGCCACGTCGACCGGGTACTGCCCCACCGACTGGCAGGCGTCGACCATGTACAGCAGGTCCAGCTCGCGGCAGTGCCGGCCGATCTCGGCGACGGGCTGCACCAGGCCGGAGTTGGTGGGGATGTGGGTGGCGGTCACCAGCCGGGGACGGCGGGCCCGCATCAGCGCGGCCATCGCCGCCACGTCGACCCCGCCCTCGGGCGCGTCGGGCGCGTGCACGATCTCCACGCCGAACCGCTTGCGCAGCGACAGGAAGGCGATCTGGTTGGAGATGAAGTCGTTGCGGGTGGTGAGGATGACGTCGCCGGCCCGGAACGGGATCGCGGACAGGGCGGTGGCGAAGGCGTGGGTGGCGCTGCCGGCGAAGGCGACGTTGCCGGGCTCGCAGTTGATCAGGGCGGCGATCTCCGTGTAGAACCCGCGCACCTCCTCCTCGCGGGCGGCCGAGGCCTCGTAGCCGCCGATCCGCGCCTCCAGGTTCAGGTGGTCGACCATCGTGGCCAGCACCGGCGCGGCCAGCAGACCGCAGCCGGCGTTGTTGAAGTGGACGACCTGCTCGCAGCCGGGGGTGTCGGCCCGCAGTGCCGCGACGTCCGGTAGCGATTCCCGGCTCATTCCAGAAGTGCTACTGTGATCTCTCATGAAAGACGGTAGCACTTCCGAAGCGTTGGAGACCAGCCTCCGGGAGCTGCTGGCCGGGATGTCGCCCGGGGACCGCCTGCCGAGCAGCCGGGAGCTGACCCGGCGCCACCACGTCGGCCCGGGGACGGTCTCCCGCGCGATCGCCACGCTGGCCGCCGAGGGCGTCGTGGTGACCCGTCCGGGCAGCGGCACCTTCGTGGCGCCGCGCAGCCGCAGGCAGGCCGGGGCCGCCGACACGGTCTGGCAGACGGTCGCGCTCGCCGACCGCGCCGTCGACACCGCCCCGCTCACCGACGCGCTCGGGCCGCCCGGCGAGGGGACGATGATGCTGGACGGGGGTTACCTGCACCGGTCGCTGCAGTCCACCCGGCCGCTGAGCGCGGCGCTGGCGCGCGCGGGGCGCCGTCCCGACGCCTGGGACCGCGCCCCGGCGAACGGCCTGGCCTCACTGAGGGCCGTGTTCGCCGGCATGGCCGGCGGCGGCATGACGCCGGACGACGTGCTGGTCACCGCGGGAGGGCAGAGCGGCCTGTCCATGGCGTTCCGGGCCATCGCCGGTCCGGGCAGCCCGATCCTGGTGGAGTCGCCCACCTACCCGGGCGCGCTGGCCGCCGCCAGGGCCGCCGGTCTGCGCCCCGTCCCCGTTCCCATGGACGACGAGGGGGTGCGGCCCGACCTGCTGGCCGAGGCGTTCGCCATGACCGGCGCGCGGGTGTTCTACTGCCAGCCCACCCATCACAACCCGACCGGCATCGTGCTGGCCCCCGAGCGACGCGGCCAGGTCGTCGAGGTGGCCAGGGCCGCCGGCGCCTTCGTCGTCGAGGACGACTTCGCCCGCCACCTCGGCCACGGCGGCCAGGCGCCCCGGCCGCTGGTGGCCGACGACCGCGACGGCACGGTCGTCCACCTGACCTCCCTCACCAAGCCCGCGGCGCCCAGCCTGCGCATCGGGGCGCTGGCGGCCCGCGGGCCGGTGATGGAGCGGATGAGGGCGATCCGGATGGTCGACGACTTCTTCGTCACCCGCCCGCTGCAGGAGACCGCCCTGGAGCTGCTCAGCTCACCGGCCTGGGAGCGGCACCTCCGCGCGCTGGCCGGGGCGCTGCGGGAACGCTGCGCGGAGCTGGCCGCCGCCGTCGCGCGCGAGCGGTCGGACTGGACCGTCACCCGGCTCCCCGCGGGCGGGCTGCACCTGTGGGTCCGCCTGCCGGCCGGCGCCGACGACACCGTGGTCGCCGGTGCCGCCCGCAGGCACGGAGTCGCCGTCAGCGCCGGCCGCCGGTACTTCGCCGCCGAACCGCCCGGGGCCTTCCTGCGGCTGGGGTTCGCGGCCGCGGGCGACCTCACCGAGCTGGCGGAGGCCGCGCACCGGCTGCGGCACGTCTGACCCGGCCTTCCCGCGCGGGCCCGCTTCCCGCACGGGGCCGTCCCCGGGAGCAGGTCCGCCGCCCGTCAGGTCGGGGTGCGGAAGTGCGCCCGCAGCCGGGCCCTGGCCTCCTCGCCGGCGCCCAGGGCGTCCAGGCCCAGCAGTGCGGCGCCCATGACGGGCGGGACGTCGGCGACGATCAGCTTGGCCTGCGGGGCCCGCTCGGCGAAGCCCCGTTCCAGCAGCTCGCTCATGAGCGGGTCGCGGGCGGTGAGCACGCCGCCGCCCAGGACCACCTCCGTCGGGACGCCCAGCAGGTCCAGGCGGCGCAGCGCGACCTCCGCGAGCACCACCACCTCCTCGGCCATCCGGGACACCAGGGAGCGGGCCACCTCGTCGCCCGTGGCGGCGACCGCCATCAGCACCGGCGCCAGCTCGTTCAGCCTGCCGTAGGCCAGCTCGCCGAAGTGGACGGCCAGGGACACCTCCTCGACCGTGCGGGTGCCGAAGTGCTCGCGGACCGCGGGGGCCAGCGCGGTGGCCGGGCCCCGGCCGTCCTCGGCGCGCACGGCGTGCCAGAGCGTCTCCTCGCCGAGCCCGAGCCCGCCTCCCCAGTCGCCGGTGAGCCGTCCCAGCGCCGGATACCGCGCCACCCCTCCCGAGGGGGAGACCGCCACCGCGTTGATGCCCGCCCCGCACACCACGGCCACGCCCGCGGGCCCGGAGGCCCCGGCGCGCAGCAGCGCGAAGGTGTCGTTGCCGACGGTCACCCGCCGGCCGTACCCGCGCGAGAGGATCTCCGCGCGCAGCGCCTCCTCCTCGACCGGCAGGTCCGCGCCCGCCACGTAGGCGGCCACGTGGTCGGCGTAGGGAGGGGCCGCCCGCGGGCCCAGCGCCGAGCGCACCGCGTCGCCGATCACGTCGATCGCGCGCGCCACCCCGACGGTCTGCGGCTGGAACGCGGCGCCGCGCCCGGTGGCCAGCACCGAGCCGTCCTCGCCGACCAGCACGACGTCGGTCTTGCTGTTGCCCCCGTCGACGGCCAGTGTCGTCCTCACGCGGCCGCCCAGGGCAGGTGGGCGAGGTTGGCCTCGATCAGGCGCCGCGCCAGGTCGCCGGAGAGCGAGGCCTGCCCGACCAGCGGGTGCGCCAGCAGCGCGTCGGCGACCCGCTCCTCGCCGCCGTGCAGCGCCGCCTCCAGCGCCAGCGTCTCGTACGCGGTGACGTGCGCGATCAGCCCGGCGAAGAGCGGTTCCACCGGCTCCACCGGCAGCGCGGCCGCGCCCGCCGCGGTGACCGTGGCGGGGACCTCGATGACCGCCTCGTCGGGCAGGAACGGCAGCGTGCCGTCGTTGCGCAGGTTGACGACCTGGGTGTCGCCGCGGTCGCCCACCAGCGAGGCGATCAGCGCCACCGCCGCCTCCGAGTAGAACGCGCCGCCGCGCCTGTCCAGCAGCTCGGGCTTGGTGTCGACGGCCGGGTCGGCGTACAGCCTCAGCAGCTCGGTCTCCATCGCCGCGACCTCGGCCGCGCGCGAGGGCTTGACGCGCTGCTCGGCCACCACCTGGTCGTGCTCGTAGAAGTAGCGCAGGTAGTAGGAGGGGACCACGCCCAGCCTGCGGATCAGCGCGGCGGGCAGGCCGACGTCCGCGGCGATCTTCTCGCCGTGGCTCTCCAGCAGTTCCGGCAGCACGTCCCGCCCGTCCAGGCGGACGGCCCGCTCCCAGGTGAGGTGGTTCAGGCCGACGTGGTCGAGGGAGATCCGCCCGGGGTCGACGCCCAGGTTCGCGGCGAAGCGGCGCTGGAAGCCGATGGCCACGTTGCACAGCCCGATGGCCCGGTGCCCGGCCTCCAGCAGCGCCCTGGTGACGATGCCGACCGGGTTGGTGAAGTCGACGATCCAGGCGTCCGGCGCGTGCCGCGCGACCTTCTCGGCGATGTCCAGCACCACCGGTACCGTGCGCAGCGCCTTGGCCAGCCCGCCCGCGCCGGTCGTCTCCTGCCCGACGCAGCCGCACTCCAGCGGCAGCGTCTCGTCCACGTCGCGCGCGGCCTGGCCGCCGACGCGCAACTGCAGCAGCACGGCACCCGCCCCGACGACGCCCTCCTCGACCGACGTGGTCGCGACGACCGCGGCCGGATGCCCGGCCCGCGCCAGCATCCGCCGGGCCATCCCGGCGACCAGGTCCAGCCGGCGCACGTCCGGGTCGACCAGTGCGATCTCGGTCAACGGCAGCTCGTCGCGCAGCCGCGCGAAACCGTCGACCAGCTCCGGCGTGTACGTCGAGCCGCCCCCGACAACGGCGAGTTTCACCTGTTCACTCCTTCGGCGTGACGCCCTCGATGAGGACCCTGCGGACGATGGCGGTGCACGACGGCTGCCTCCTGTGAAGATGGGGGTCAGGACGGGACGGTGGAGCCGAAGACCTCTTCGCGGGCGGTGGCCAGGGCGAGGTCGAGCGCGCCGGCGAGGACGGGGTTGCCCTCGACGGTCGACAGCACCAGCGGTGGCCGGGGGATGGTCAGCGCGTGCAGCTCGTGCTCGACGAGCCCGCGCAGGGTGTCGCCGCCGGCCAGCAGGGTCCCGCCGGTCAGCACGATGATCTCGGGGTCGACGACGGAGGTGATCGCGGCCAGCCCGACGGCCAGCCGGGAGGCGACGTCGCGCAGCCCGGCGCGGGCGTCGTCGGCGCGGGAGCCGGTGGAGGCCGCGGTCCGCACCGCGTTCCGCACGGCCTGCGCCGGGCCGGTCCCGCGCACCCCGTACGACCTGAGGATCTTCAGGACCGCGGGGCCGCCGGTGAGGGCCTGGTAGCCGTGGTTGGCGTAGCGGCCGGTCTCCCTGGCGGTCGGCGCGCCCGGGGTGGGCATGTAGCCGACCTCGCCGGCGCCGCCGGTGGCGCCCCGGTGCAGCCGGCCGCCGAGCACCAGGGCCGAGCCGAGCCCCTCGTCGGCCCAGAGCAGCACGAAGTCCCGGTGGCCCCGGCCCGCGCCGTGCGCCTGCTCGGCCTGAGCGACGAGGTTGACGTTGTTCTCGACGGCGACCGGCACGCCCAGGCCGTCGCCCAGCGTGCGGACCAGGTCGGGGATCTGCCAGCCGGGCATGTCCTTGCGGGTGGCGTAGGCCAGCCGGCCGGTGCCGGGGTCGATCGCCCCCTCCACGCCGATGACCGCGCACCTGATCGTCGCGGCCGTCACCGTCGAGGCCGCGGCCGTCACCGTCGAGGCCGCGGTCGTCGCGGGCGCCGCCGCGGTCGCCGCCGACGCCGGCGCGGTCGCGAGCCTGGCGCCGGCGCCCTGCAGCGCGGCGCGGACGCGCTCGACGGCGTCGCCACCGGAACGGCCCGGGGTGGGCAGGTGGTGCTCGCCGACCACGGTGCCGGTGATGTCGGCGATCCTGACGTCGATGCCCGCGCGCTTGACGTCCAGCGCGGCGACGTGCGCGGCGTCGGGGTTGAGCCGGTAGACCTCGGCGGTACGGCCCGGCAGCCCCTCGCGGATGCCGTCGAGCACGACCAGGCCGGCCTCCTGCAGGCGGATCAGCAGCTGGGAGGCGGTGGGCTTGGACAGGCCGGTCAGGGCGCCGATCTCCGGGCGGGTCAGCGGGCCGCGCTCCAGCAGCGCCCGCAGCGCGGCGCGGTCGTTGATGGCGCGCAGCAGGCTGGGGGTGCCCGGCGTCGGCTGGTTCACTGATCCTCCGCGTTCCGGGATCCACGAGGGAGCTCCCGCGTCCGGCGGCCCGGGCACGCGGCGCGTCCCGGCGCCGGCCGGTGCGCCCGAGTGCCGATGCGCTCAAGTTAGGAAAGTTTCCTAACTTGAGGAGAATCTAAGGAACCCTACGGATTCCCGTCAAGCGGGCAGGGGGCGCCGCAATCAAGCTGTGACGGCGGAGGGGTGGGTAAACTTCTCGACGGACCTGCTAGGGTAGTGGTTTGTCATAACAACCAGCAGAATGGCCCGGAGTGTCCCATTACTAGCAACGATAACGGAGCGACGGCAACCCGTCAAATCGAGCTGGCCAGGGAGCAGGAGTACGTCTCCGGGCTCTACCGGCGGCTCGACCTGCTGCGTGAACGCACCCAGCGGCAGCTGGACGGCGTCCTGGCCCAGGGCGGCAGCGGTGGCACCCACCAGAACCGCTCCGAGCGCGACAGCTTCGCCGGGATGTACGCCGAACGCCTGGGCCGCCTGTGGGCGGTCGAGAACGGCCTGTGCTTCGGCAGGCTCGACAACGCCGACGCCACCTCCCTCTACATCGGCCGGATCGGCATGGCCGACGACGACCAGCGGCGCCTGCTGATCGACTGGCGGGCCCCGGTGGCGCAGCCCTTCTACGGCGCCACCCCCGCGGCCTCGATGGGCGTCACCCGCCGCCGTCACCTGCAGACCAAGGGCCGCAAGGTGATCGGGATCGACGACGACCTGCTGGACCTCGACGGCCTCACCGACGAGGCCGCGGCCACCCTCAACGGCGAGGCCGCGCTGCTGGCGTCGCTGGCCGCCCGGCGCACCGGGCGGATGCGCGACATCGTGGCCACCATCCAGTCCGAGCAGGACCGCATCATCCGCTCCGACCTGAACGGCGTGCTGGTCGTCCAGGGCGGCCCCGGCACCGGCAAGACCGTGGTCGCGCTGCACCGGGCCGCCTACCTGCTCTACACCCACCGGGAGAAGCTGGCCCGCAGGGGCGTGCTCATCCTGGGGCCCAACCTGACCTTCCTGCGCTACATCGAGCAGGTGCTGCCCTCCCTGGGCGAGACCGACGTGCTGCTGTCGACCGTCTCCGAGCTCTACCCGGGGGTCGTCCCCGGCCGCAGGGAGCGTCCCGAGACGGCCGCGCTCAAGGGCGACGCCCGGATGGCCCAGGTCGTCGCGCGGGCCGTGCGCGAGCGGCAGCGGGTGCCGCGCAAGCCGCTGGAGATCAAGCTCGACCGCTACACGCTCCGGCTGGAGGGCAGCGTCCTGGAGGCGGCCCGCAACCGGGCCGCCCGCTCCAAGCGGGCGCACAACGAGGCCCGCGCGGTCTTCGTCCGGCACCTGCTCAACGCGCTCGCCCGCCAGGCGGCCCGGCTGCTCGGCAAGGGCATGATCGACGACGACGAGCTGGCCGACATCCGCGAGGACCTGCGTACCGAAAGGCCCGTCAAGGCCGCGCTGAACCGGCTGTGGCCCTACGTCACCCCGCAGCAGCTGCTGATCGGGCTGTTCACCTCCCCCGAGCGCCTGGAGCACGCCGCCGCCGAGTTCGACGAGGCCGAGCGGGCGCTGCTGCTGCGCGAGCCGCCCCGCCAGGGGGAGAACTGGTGGGCAGAGTCCGACGTGCCGCTGCTGGACGAGGCGGCCGAGCTGCTCGGCGACATCGACCCCGCGGTGCTGCGGGCCGGTGCCTGGATGGCCGAGGAGGAGCAGGCCGCCCGGCGCGCCGCCGCGCTCGACGAGCGGCAGCACCAGCTCGCCTACGCCAAGGAGGTGCTGGAGCTGACCGGGCTGTCCGACATCATGGACGCCGAACGCTTCGCCGCCCGCCACCTCGGCGACGACGTCTTCCTGACCACGGCCGAGCGCGCCGCGGCCGACCGCACCTGGGCCTTCGGCCACGTGATCGTGGACGAGGCGCAGGAGCTGTCGGCGATGGACTGGCGGATGCTCATGCGGCGCTGCCCGACCCGGTCCATGACGATCGTCGGCGACCTGGCCCAGACCGGCGCGTCGGCCGGGGCCCGCTCCTGGGGGGCGGTCCTGGACCCGTACGTGGCCGGGCGCTGGCGCGAGGAGACCCTCACCGTCAACTACCGCACCCCGGCCGAGCTGATGGCCGTGGCCGCCGACGTGCTCACCCTGGTCGGCCCGGAACTGACCGCCCCGACCTCGGTCAGGGAGACCGGGACGCATCCCTGGGCGGCCTCCCCGACGTCCTCGCTGGGCGAGCGGGTCAAGGCCGAGATCGTCGAGGGCGGCCGTCTCGTCGTGATCGTCCCGGAGTCGCGGGCCGCCGAGTTCGGCGAGGTCGTGACGGCCTCGGTCGAGGGGGCGGTCGCCGGGCCGGGGTCCGCCGCGCTGGACGCGCAGGTGGCGGTGCTGACCGTCGCCGAGGCCAAGGGCCTGGAGTTCGACGCGGTCATCGTGGTCGAACCGGAGCTCATCCTGGGCGAGTCGCCGCGCGGGGCCAGCGACCTTTACGTGGCGCTGACCCGTGCGACCCGGCGCCTTGGCGTGGTGCACGACGGCCCGCTTCCCGCCGCCCTCGCTCGACTTGAGGGACATCGGATCACATGAGACCATTGACGGCTCTCGTCGATCATGTCCCAGCTGCGAAAACTTGATGTTTCCGCTGTTAGTGACACGGTTGACATCTGCGCTGGGCTCGGTAGTTTGCTGCCCAGTCCAGCACGGGACTGGCCGGTCGGCCGCCTTTCGACATCGCCGTCTCCTGCGCCCGTGACGGGGTCACGCCCGTCCGTACAGCCAGGCGCAGGACCGGCAGTCCGTCGAGGCGGGGCACTCCTTCCGGGCGGGGGGTTGGACCCAGGAGGAGTCCGGGCACCCAGTAGACAACGGCAATCCGCGCCCGCCGCCGACGGGACGGAACCGGTCCGAAGGGTCGCCCGGGCTCTCTTCCCGCTCCCGTGCGAGCGCCGCAAGCGTCGGGGGGGGGGGGGGGGGGGGGGGGGGGGGGGGGGGGGGGGGTGGGGAGGGGGGGGGGGGGGGGGGGGGGGGGGGGGGGGGGGGGGGGGGGGGGGGGGGGGGGGAGGGGGGAGGGGGGGGGGGGGGGGAGGGGGAAGCTGTAG
>NZ_JBVJIA010000002.1:269890-361359 GCF_055586505.1 Streptosporangium sp. NPDC050148
TTTTTCCCCCTTCCAGGAGGAAAGAACGAAGGGGGGGGGGGGTGGGGTTTTTCTTCCCCCCCCCCCCCCGCCCCGTTGCCGTCCCCGTACCGTCCACGGGCCGCGACCGCGTCACCCACCGGGCCGTCGCAGACTCACGACCGGGCCGCGACCGGGCCGCGACCGGCACCGGATCACCGCCGGACCGTCGCCGGCCCATGAGAGGGCCACGGCCGATCACGGCCGGACCGCGAGCGGGCGGCCGTCCGATCAACGACCGGACCACCCCCGGACCACCCCCGGACCACCCCCGGACCACCCCCGGGCCGCCGCCGGGCCGCCCTCCTCGCCCGTGATCCGGTGCCGGACGTCGAGGCCGCGCCCGCCGGAAGGTAGCGTTCAGGCTGCAGGACGGGGCAGCGCCCGCCCGTGACATCGCAAGGAGCCCTTCCCGTGGTGCAGGACAAGACGGCCGGCCCGGTGCCGGGGACGTCCGCGCAGGACGCCCCCCCGACCGGCCCCCCGCCCGGATTTCCGGGCCGTGGGGCCGCCGGTGCCGGTCCCCGGGCCTCCCGGTCGGCGCTGTCGGCGCTGTCGGCGCTGCCGGCCAGGATCGCCTCGGCGGTGGCCGGCGGCCTGCTGGTGTTCTGGGCCTTCCCGCCCTCCGGCCTGTGGTTCCTGGCGCCGCCCGGCATGGCCGCGATCGTCCTGGCCGTGCACGGCGTCCGCCCACGCCGCGGCGCCTGGCTGGGCCTGCTCGCGGGCCTCGCCCTGCTGCTGCCCGCCCTGGCATGGGTGAGCCCGATCGGTGCGGACGCCTGGCTGGGCCTGGTGGCCATCGAGAGCGCCTTCTACGCCGCCTGGGGGGCGACGGCCGCCCTGGTGTCCCGGTTGCGCCTGTGGCCGTTGTGGAGCGCCGCGCTCTGGGTGGCGGCCGAGTGGGCGCGGGGACAGGTCCCCTTCGGCGGCTTCCCCTGGGCCCGGGTCGCCTTCGGCCAGGGCCACTCGCCCTTCACCCCGTACGCGGCGCTCGGCGGGGCGCCGCTGGTGAGCTTCGCGGTGGCCCTGTGCGGCGGCCTGATCGCCCTGGCGGTCCTGCGGGCCATCGCCGCCCGGCGCGGCGTCCCGTCCGCGTCGTCCGTGCCGCCCTCGGACCGGTCGCCGGTCTCGTCCTCGGCGCCGGCCCCGGCCGCGCGGTCGGTGCTCCCGCTGGTGCTTCCGCTGGTGGGGGCGCTGGCCGTGCCGGTGGTGGCCCTGGCCGTGCCCCGGTACGGCGACGAGGGGCGCAGCGTGACCGTCGGCGTCATCCAGGGCAACGTCCCCGGCCGGGGCATGCACCCGCTGGGCGACGAGCCCGCCGTGGTGCTCCGCAACCACACCCGGCTGCTGCACCGGATGGCCGACGACGTGCGCCGGGGGCGGGTGCCCCGCCCCGACCTGGTGGTGCTCCCGGAGAACTCCACCGACATCGACCCGCTGCGCAACGCGTTCGCCCGCGACGAGATCGACGCGGCGGTCCGGGACGTCGGGGTGCCCGTCCTGGTCGGCGCCGTGGTCGGCGTGGGAGTGAACGAGCGCGCCACCCGCAGCCTGGTCTGGGACCCGGTGACCGGGCCCGGCGCCCACTACGACAAGCAGCGCCTGGTGCCCTTCGGGGAGTTCACCCCGCTCAAGGAGCTGGTGCTGGCCCTGTTCGAGCGGGCCTCCCTGGTCGGCAAGCAGTCGGTGGCGGGCACCCGGGACGGGGACCTGAGGATGGGCCCGGTGACGGTCGGCGCGATCAACTGCTACGAGGTGGCCTACGACGACGTCGTGAACCGCACCGTCAGGACGGGTGCCACGCCGCTGGTGGTGCAGACCAACAACGCCACCTACGCGCTCACGAACCTGCCGCCGCAGCAACTGGCCATGTCCCAGTTGCGCGCAGTGGAGCACAATCGGGCGGTGATCACTTCCGCAATTACGGGTATATCGGCATATGTGACCCCCGATGGCTCGATAGCCTGGCGCACCGAGGAACTGGTGCCCGCGACGAACGTGTTGACGGTCCCTGTCAGGACCGCGCGGACCGTCGCCACCCGCGTGGGCGCGCTGCCCGAGTGGGCCCTGATACTTGTGGGGGCCGGCGCGGTGGCCGTCGCGACGACCACCGGGCGGCGCCGGACGGGCACCGCGGCACGGGCCGTGGGACGGCAGGACGATCGTCAGGTGGGAGACGCGTGATGGAGCGGATGCTTGGCCGGGTGCTCGTCGTCGTCCCGACGTACAACGAGCGGGAGAACCTGCCGCTGATCGTCCGGCGCCTGCGCGAGGCCGTGCCCGAGGCCCACCTCCTGATCGCCGACGACGACAGCCCCGACGGCACCGGGGCGATCGCCGACAAGCTGGCCGCCGACGACGAGCTGGTCCACGTGATGCACCGTCCCGGCGGCAAGCAGGGGCTGGGCTCGGCCTACATCGCGGGCTTCCGCTGGGGCCTGGCGGAGGGGTTCGGCGTCCTGGTGGAGATGGACGCCGACGGCTCCCATCCTCCCGAGTCGCTCCCCGCCCTGCTGAAGGCGCTGGACCGCGGGGCCGACCTGGCGATCGGGTCCCGGTGGGTGCCCGGCGGGAAGGTGGTCAACTGGCCCGCCTCACGCCAGTTCCTCTCGCGCGGCGCCAACATGTACAGCCGCCTCGCCCTCGGCCTGCCGGTCCGCGACGCCACCGCGGGCTTCCGCGCCTACCGGGCCTCCACCCTGGAGAAGATCGGCCTGGACGACGTGCAGTCGCAGGGCTACTGCTTCCAGGTGGACCTGACCCTGCGCACCGCCCGCCACGGGCTGCGGATCAAGGAGGTCCCGATCACGTTCGTGGAGCGCGCCGTCGGGGCCAGCAAGATGAGCCGCGCCATCATCCTGGAGGCGCTGTGGCGGGTCACCGTGTGGGGGGTCGCGGGCCTGCCCGCCCGCGTCCGGCGCCGCCTCGGCCGTGGACGCTGATCGTCGTGCCGCCGGCGGGGACGTCCACGCTGAGCGAACGCGGAACGCGCCGCCCTCCTCGGGCGTTGTCATGTCGTACGGCTGTCGCGTGAGTTGAGGCGAAGATGCGCTTAGTGCTGTTCCTGACCTTCCTCGTGGTGCCGCTCCTCGAGATATTCGTCCTCATCCAGGTGGGGCAGGTCATCGGGGGCTGGCCGACGGTGGCCATCCTGCTCGCCGACAGCCTGCTGGGCGCCTGGGTCGTGCGCCGCGAGGGCCGCCGCGCCTGGCGCAACCTCCAGGGCGCGCTGCAGAGCGGGCGGATGCCCGACCGCGAGCTCGCCGACGGCGCGCTGATCCTGGTGGGCGGCACGCTGCTGCTGACCCCGGGGTTCCTCACCGACGTCCTCGGGTTCCTGTGCCTGCTGCCGTTCACCCGGCCGACGGTGCGCCGGGCCGCGAACTGGTTCTTCACCCGCAGGGTCCGCACCATGGTCGCCAGGAGCGCGGCCGGGGTGGGCGGGCCGCTCGGCGGGCCGCTGGGCGACCCGTTCACCGGTCAGGGCTCGCCCTTCGACGGGCTGCGGGCCGGGCACGGGCGGGTCCCCGGGGCTCCCGGCCGGGCCCAGGGAGCGGGGCCGGTCGTCCACGGCGAGGTCATCCGCGACGAGCCCGACGGAGGCGTCAGCGGTCGCTGAGCGCGGCCAGCCTGCGCAGCGAGAGCCGGAACAGCGCCGCGTTGAGCGGTCCGATCACCCGCCAGCCGAGCCGCCCGGCCGCGCCGAACGGCACGTCGAGCTCCTCCTCCCAGACGATCGTGCTGCCGCCGCCCTCGCGGGGCAGCACCCGGAAGACCCCGGTGCCGCGTATCAGCCGTCCGGTGTGCCGGACCCCCACGCTCCTCGGCGGGTCCCATCGGGTGATCTCCATGGTGTCGAGGAAGCCGACCGGCCCCACCCCGGTGAAGGCGGCGAGCCTGCTCCCCGGGCTGCGGCCGTCCCCGGCCTCGACGCGCGCCCGGGTCAGCACCATCCACTCGTGGTGCCGGGGCCAGTCGGTCAGCACGGAGAACACCTGCTCGGGCCTGGCGTGGGCGTCGACGGAGACGCTGATTCGGGAACGGGTCACCCCCGGGTCCTTCCCCGTGATCGCCGGACGACTCCTCGTCGGCCGTGACGCGGGGCACGGTCCGGTATTTTGTACCGGCCCTGGACGGTCCGGGGGAGCGGAGGTGCCAGGTCCGGTGGGAACGTTCGCGGCGAGGAGCGGCCTGATCACGGTCACGGCCGTCGACTGGGACGACGACGCGGCCGTCGCGCTGCGGCAGGCCATGACCGAGGAGATGGACGCCCGCTACGCCGACCTGCTCGCCGTCCCCGGCCTGGTCCCCGAAGGGATGCACGTCACGCCCGACACGGTCGTCTACACCGGCGTCGCCCGCTCGGCCCGGGGCGTCCCGGTCGGGCACGTGGCGCTGCGCGCGCTCGGCGGGGAGCTGGAGCTCAAGCGGATGTTCGTGGTCCCTGCCGAGCGGGGCGGCGGGGTGGCACAGGCCCTGCTGGCCGCGGCCGAGGACGCGGCCCGCGCGCTGGGAGCGTCGCGGATCGTGCTGCAGACCGGCCCCCGCCAGCCGGACGCGGTGCGGATGTACCTGCGCGAGGGTTACACGCCCGTCCCGGTCTTTCCCCCCTACGAGGGGCTCCCGGGCTCGCACTGCTTCGAGAAGCCTTTGTGACCACCCGCCCGGCGCGTACGCGCGGGGAGGCCGTCGGGTCGCGCCCGCCGGGTGCGGGACGGTGAGCACGGCTGCGGACGGGAGAGGGCGGATAGGGCGGATAGGGCGGGGAGGGCGGGAAACGGGCTCGCCGGCCCGGCCGAGTGACTCGGCCGGACCGGCGAGGTGTTCCGCGGACGTCTAGGACGCCGCGTGCTGCGGAACGTCGACGTAGAGCTCGCCGAAGGTGATCGAGGGGGTGGACCCCGCGAAGTTCCTTTCGACCGCCGCTCTCTCCGCCGCGCTCGGGTTGGCGTTGGTGCAGGAGACGGGTGCGCTGGAACCGGACATCAGGTCCGAGCACAGACCGGTGCGCCGGTCCGGCAGGCCCAGGATGTGGCCGATCTCGTGCGTGGCGATCCGCAGCGGGAAGTACCCCTGCGAGGTCGCCTGCCGTCCCATCCAGATGGTTCCGCGACCCAGTCTGGTCGGCTGGGCGCGAGGCCAGCCGTTGTCGGCGAGCACCACGAAGTCCGCGGGGCTGCCGGCCACCAGTCGTACGTTGGAGACGCGGGAGTTCCAGACCTGTGCCGCCTGGTCCACGACCGACCGGAACTCCGCGGCCCTGCTGGCGTCGTACCTGAGCACACGGACCGCCGCCGTGCCGGCCTCCGCCTGGGCGGTGGCCGCCTGGGACGGGGCCGCCGTCAGCAGGAAGGCCAGGCCCAGGATGAAGGCGATACCGGAGCGAATGATCCTTGACATTTCTGGCGAGCCTCCTCGGCCATCGGGGGGTTGCTCACGGGGAGCAGCTGGTGAGGAGGGCGGATCAGCCGGTGACGAGCGTCAGCCCGTACGCCGAGAGGATCTCGTTGACCGGCTGGTGGTAGGTGGTGCCGCCGGAGGTGCAGTTGCCCGAACCGCCGGAGGTCACGCCCTGGGCCTGGCTGCCGGAGATGAACGAGCCGCCGGAGTCGCCCGGCTGGGCGCACGCGCTGGTGCGGGTCAGGCCGCTGACCGTGCCCTGCGGGTAGGTGACGCTGGCGTTGTGCTGCTGGATGACGCCGCAGCGCCAGCCGGTGGTGGAGCCGGAGCGGCAGATCGAGGCGCCGACCGAGGCCTGCGTGGAGCCGCGCACGGTGACGTTGGCGCCGCCGGAGCCGCGGACGTAGGGGGTCACGGTGTGGCCGGGGGTGGAGACCCAGGCGTAGTCGTTACCGGGGAACGACGAGCCCTGGAAGGTGCCGGACGGGTTGGTGGTGGTCGCGCCCCTCCTGCCGCAGTGACCGGCGGTCACGAAGCCGGGGGTGGTGCCCCGGCGCACCGAGAAGCCGATGCTGCAGCGGCTGCCGCCGATGTAGTAGGCGTTGCCACCGATGATGTTGATGTAGGCCTGGGGCTGCTCGGTGGTGTGCGCCACCTTGACGACGTTCTTGTCCACGCCCGCGGCGGCGACGAGGGCCTCGCCGGCCGCCTGGTCGTTCGCGAGGACCGAGACGCTGTTGGTCGTGACGTCCACGTACCACAGGGCGGCGCCGGCCTTGGCCTCCGCGGGCGCCTGGTCGAGCTTGTCCTTGACGGCGTTGAGGTCGGCGATGGACCGGCTGACGATCACGGGCTGGGCGCCCTTGGCCCTGATGGCGGCGGCCTCGGCCGCGTCGGTGGTGGCCACCGAGAGCTGGGAGGCGTCGCCGTTGAGCCAGGCGCCGGCGTAGCTGGCACCGAGCTGCTGGGTCAGCGCGGACTCGGAGGCCGCCGCACGCTGCTCGTTGGCGAGGCGCTGGACGGCCTGCTCGGCGGTGAGGCCGAGGTCGCGCTGGAGTGCCTCCAGCATCGCGTCCGGGGGCTTGGGGGCGGAGACGGCGGGTGCTGCGAAGGCGGGGGCCACGGTGGCGGCCAGGTACAGGGCCACGGTGGTGGCGCCGGCCAGGAAGGTACCTCGACGTAACATGCACACTCCTTGTGAGGGGTGATGTCAAGGTATTGGCCGGAGGCCCCCGGAGGGATCTCCCAAAGAATCCCTATCGCGATGTTATGGGGGGCATTGATCGGTTTATCGGTCTCGCAGGAGGCGCGGTGACAGGCTCGGCGGGGCTCGTGAGCAGGGCCTGCGGCCGGGCGCGGGTGACGGGGGTCAGCGGCCGGGGTCGTGGTCGTCGAAGAGGGAGGGGCCGCGGCCGTGCGCGGGGCGGGTGCGGTGCTCGGCCGGGCCGGCGGGGGAGGGGTCCGCGCCGGCGCGGTTGCGCCGCAGCTGGGCCTGGAGCTCCGCGTCCTCGCGCATCTCCTGCTCCGAGGGGGACAGGAAGATCGTCAGCAGCATGCCGAGGGTGAGCAGGCTGATCCCCACGAGCAGCGGCAGCATGAAGTCCATCCCCTCGGCGCCGCTCGTCGGCGCGGAGGTGCCGTGCACGCTGACGTCCAGGGCGAACATGCCGGTGTAGTGCATCCCGTTCACCGCGACGCCCATCAGCAGGGCGGCGCCCGTCGTGGCGGCGGCCCCGCGTACCCGCAGGCTGAACCACAGGGCCGTCGTCGCCGCGGCCACCGCGATGACCAGGGACAACGCGACCAGCAGGGGGTCGTAGGTCACGTGGGCGGACATGTTCATGGCCGCCATGCCCAGGTAGTGCATGCCCGCCACGCCGAGGCCGGTCAGCGTCCCGCCGGCGAGGAGCGCGCCGGTGCCGCTGTCGGGCCGGGAGACCAGGAAGAGGCCGGCGCCGACGACGACGACGGCGAGGAGCGCGGAGGCGACGGTCAGCGGGACGTCGTAGCGGATCGACGTCCCCTGGACGTCGAAGCCCATCATCGCTATGAAGTGCATCACCCAGATACCGGTGCCGCCGATGGACAGGGCCGCGCCGATGAGCCAGAGTGCGCGTGAGCCGCCCTGCGTCCCGCGGGCCCGTGCGGCGAGCAGCAGTCCCAGCAGCGAGCCGATGCTCGACATGATGTAGGAGGCGACCGGAGTGACGAGCCCGTAGGCGAAATGGTCGATGGGGGACATGACGGGCTCCTGGCGGAAGCGGAGTAATGGAACGTGCCAATACGGATCGGAGCCGACCGGCGCGTGTGGCGTCGATGGAGGTCTCCACATGTGATCGGCCGACCGGCCGGGGCAGTACGAGGAGTGCTCACCTTACAGTTGTCGCGTTCCGAAAGGCCATAATGGACTTATTAACAATGTCTTAACCGATCACTGTACGTATGTTCCGTTCACCCCATGTGAGACTCAGGAAGGAGGCGGGTCGATGGCCCCGCCCGCCGATCGAGGCCTGGAGGCACTGCCTCCGATATGGCCGGAAGATCGATATGAGGTCGTCTGCGAACGCGACGACCCGCCCGGCGCCACCCGTGACCGCTACCGCTTCCCGCAGTACGCGGTGCGTTCGGCCCGCGAGCTGGAGACGGCGGGACTCGCCAGGCGGGTGCGCGTGGTGAGGCTGACGGACGGGGTGGTGATCTACGACCGGGTCGAGGGCGTCGAGCTGTCCGCCGACCGCTGGTGACCCCCCGGTGCCCGTCCGGTGATCACTCGGTGTGCGCGCGGTGCCCGGCCGCCCGTCGCGGCCGGGGAAGGGGCTGCCCGGCGGCGAGCGGCGGCGAGTACTGTCGGACGGTGATGAGTCGCGACACGCGACGGATGAGCGCTGGGAGTTGCCGTGGGCGGATCCGTGCCGCGACCGAAGTCTGAGGGGTCCGGCGGACCGTTCGAAGGGCGGGCGAGGATGCTCGCGGGGCTGGCCGAGGCCAGCCACCTGAGCGCGCTGGAGCAGCTCCCCGGCCTCATCGCGGAACACGCCGCCTACGCCGGCCTGCGGGACGTGCTGATCTACCTGGCCGACCTCCAGCAGGAGGTGCTCCGGCTGGTGACCGGCAAGGGACTCGCCGCCGACGCCGACGCGGAGCCGGAGGCGGCCGAGCTGCGGATCGACGGGACGCTGGCCGGGCGCGCCTTCCAGGAGGTGCGCATGCTGGCCGGGCCGGGCTCCGGGAGCGAGGAGAACCGGTGGTGGGTGCCGCTGCTGGACGGCACCGAACGCCTCGGGGTGCTGCGGATCAGCGCCCCCCTGGGTGACGAGTGCGCCCAGGAGGACATGCGGCACCTGGCGTCGATGGCCGCGCTGCTGCTGGCCAGCAAACGCCAGCAGAGCGACTCCTACGCCCGGATGGTACGGACCCGGCCGATGAACGTCGCGGCCGAGATGCAGTGGAACCTGCTGCCGGCGCCGATCTTCGCCAACGACCAGGTGGTGATCGGGGCCGCGCTCGAACCGGCGTACGAGCTCGGCGGGGACGCCTTCGACTACGCGCTGGCCGGTGAGACCGTGCACCTGGCGGTCTTCGACGCGATGGGCCACGACGCCTCCGCCGGGCTGACCGCCAACCTCGCGGTCGCGGCCTGCCGCAACCACCGCCGCCAGGGGGCCGACCTGGTCGAGGTCAGCAAGGGCATCGAGAAGGTCCTGGTGGACGAGTTCGGGGCGGCCAACCGGTTCGCCACGGCCATCCTGGCCAGCCTGAACGTGCGGACCGGCGTGTTCACCTGGGTCAACCGCGGGCACCACCCGCCGGTGGTGATCAGGAACGGGCGCTGGGTCACCACCCTGCACTGCCCGCCCGCCCACCCGGTGGGCCTGGACCTCGACCTGCCCGTGACCCAGTGCAAGGAGCAGCTGGAGCCCGGCGACCGCGTGCTCATCTACACCGACGGCATGACCGAGGCCCGCAACCGGGACGGCGAGGAGTTCGGCCTGGAGCGTTTCATCGACTTCATCATCCGCTACAACGCCGACGGCCTGCCTGTGCCCGAGACCCTGCGCCGCCTGGTGCGCAACATCCTGAAATATCATGACGGGATGCTCCAGGACGACGCCACCGTGCTGCTGGTGGAGTGGCGCGGAGGGTCCCAGGACAGGCTGCACCTCTAGCGGGGGACGCGGGCCCGGCCGGGGGGCGGGCCGGTCAGGGGGGCGGGCCGGTCAGGGGGTGGCGGGCGCCGTGTAGGGGCTCTCGCCGTTCCTGATGGCCGCGAGCATCCGGTCCGTGTGCCCGCTCACGGACCGGTGCAGGCCGTGACCGAAACTCACCCGCGCCACCCCGAGATCCGCCAGCCCGGCCAGGGACGGCGTGCCGGGACGGAACAGGACGTTGACCGGCCCGTCGATCCGGCGGACCAGCTCGCGGATGATCCCCGCGTCGGCCGCGAAGATCGGGTAGACGCAGTCGGCGCCGGCCTCCAGGTAGAGGTTGCCCCGCCGCACCGCCTCCTCCAGCCGCTCCTCGTCGCCGCCGGTGCCGTTCAGGAAGACGTCGACCCGCGCGTTGATCACCAGGTCCGTCCCGGCGTCCACGGCCGCGGCCCGGACGGCCCGCAGGAGACCGGCCTGCTCGTCCGCGCCGACCGGGGCTCCGGTACGGGGGTCGGAGTCCTCCAGGTTGCAGCCGCAGGCCCCGGCGGCGGCGAGCCGCCCGGCCAGCTCGGCGGGCTCCAGCCGGTAGCCGCGTTCCATGTCGGCGGTGACGGGCAGGCTCACCGACCGGCTGATCCTGGCCACCGCGGCCAGCATCTCCCCGGCCGGCGTCTCCTCCCCGTCCTCGTACCCGAGCACCGAGGCGACCGCGGCGCTGCCGGTGGCGATCACCGGGAAGCCCGCGGCCTCGACGGCGCGGGCCGAGGCCGCGTCCCAGACGTTGGGCACCACCAGCGGGCGGCCCGGCACGTGCAGCGCGCGCAGCCGCGCGGCCTTTTCTCCGGCCGCCGGGGCGCCGCCGGTCTCGTCGTCGATCGAAACGGTCATGGAGAAGACCCTAGGCCAGGGGGACGGGCCGTTCTGAGAGCCAATTCCGCCCAAGTCGACCGGACCACTTCGCCCCGAGGCCCCGAGACCCCGAGGCCCCGAGGCCCCAGGCCCCAGGCCCGAGGACGCTGAGGGCCCAGACGGCGGGCGGTCCGGTCCGCGGGGCCGGTCACCCTTCGGGCGCCCTTACGGCGGACCGGTCAGCCTCGCGGGCGCCCGTACGGCGGACACGAAGAACCCCCCGCCCCGGGCAGGGGCGAGGGGTTCTTCGAGGCTCTCCGGGGCTCTCCGGGCGCGGTCAGGCGCTCTTGCGGCGCTGGGCGCGCAGGATCGCCAGGCGCTCGTTGAGCACCTCCTCCAGGTCCTCTATCGAGCGGCGCTCCAGCAACATGTCCCAGTGCGTCCGCGGGGGCTTGGCCTTCTTGGCCTCCGGCAGCTCGCCGTCCACCCGCAGGGCGGTCGCACCGCACATGCGGCACTCCCAGGTCGCCGGAATCTCGGCCTCGGCGGCGAGCGGAACGTCGAATCGATGGCCCTTCGGGCAGGTGTAGGACACCTCCTGGCGCGGGGCCAGATCGGTGTTGCGGTCGTTCTCGTAGCTGGTCGCCCCGAGCCGGGTACCG
The DNA here is from genome assembly GCF_055586505.1 of Streptosporangium sp. NPDC050148. Taxonomy (NCBI): domain Bacteria; kingdom Bacillati; phylum Actinomycetota; class Actinomycetes; order Streptosporangiales; family Streptosporangiaceae; genus Streptosporangium; species Streptosporangium sp. NPDC050148. The sequence continues at coordinate 280,968 of NZ_JBVJIA010000002.1, forward strand.
CGTAGCGCACGCTCGCCCATGTCTGAATGCCTCCTGAGGGCCCCGTCGTAGGGGTTCGTCTCCCACGGCGTACAACGCTTGATACCGTGTGTGGATTCCCACAGACGGGGTGATCCAATCGCACGTTCTTGACCCGGTCTGCGGAGAGCCCCCTCGGGGAGGCGTTCTCAGATGCGTTCCGGCACCTGGTTCCCGGCCGCCCTGATGGCCTTGGGCAGGTCGATCAGGGCGAGCAGCACCAGGCCGAGCACGAAGAAGATCACCAAAGAGATGATTCCCAGGCGGTAGCTGTCGGTCAGCTGGAGCGCCAGGCCGAGGGTGAACGAGCCGAGGAACGTCGCGCCCTTGTCGCTGATCTCGTACAGGCTGTAGTACTCCGCCTCCTTGCCCCGCGGGATCACGTGGGAGAACAGCGACCGCGACAGGGCCTGCGTGCCGCCCATCACGATCGCGATGGCGAAGCCCAGCCCGAAGAACGCCGCCGCCGATCCGCGGGGCAGGAAGTAGGCCACGGCCACCACGACGATCCAGGCCACCAGCGCCACCATCACGACCCGCTTGGCCCCGTAGGAGGCGGCGAGGCGGCCCAGCAGCAGCGCCCCGAAGAAGGCCACGAACTGCACCATCAGGATCGCCGCGATCCGCACCGTCTGGTCCAGCCCGAGCTCCTTGTCGGCGTAGGTGGCCGAGAAGGAGATGACGGTCTGCACGCCGTCGTTGTAGATCAGGTAGGCGACCAGGAAGCCCAGCGTCAGCGGGTAGCGCCGCAGCTCCCTGATCGTGCGGCCGAGCTGGCGGAGGCTGCCGGTCACGGCCCGGCCGGCCGTCTCGGTGCCGGGAGAGGCCACGTGCCGGTTGCGCAGCCGCAGCAGCGGGATGATCGTGAACCCGCCCCACCACAGGCCCGCGGACGCCAGGGCGATGCGCACGGCGTCGCCCTCGGTGACGCCGAAGGACTCGTGGTAGAGGAAGAGCCCCAGGTGGACGGCGAGCAGCAGGCCGCCGCCGAGGTAGCCGAACCCCCACCCCCGGGCGGAGACCCTGTCGCGCTCGTTCGCCGTGGCGATCTCCGGCAGGAACGAGTTGTAGATCACGAACGCGGCCGCGAAGGCGACGCTGGAGATCAGGAACAGCGCGCCGCCCAGCAGGTAGCGGTCGCCGGAGAGGAACCAGAAGCACAGGGTGGCGCCGGCGCCGAGGTAGGCGAACAGGCCCAGCAGTTCCTTCTTGCGGCCGGTGTGGTCGGCCAGCGCGCCCACGACGGGCATCAGGAGGATCTGCAGGATCGCCGCGACCCCCACCACGAAGGAGTAGTAGGCGCTGGGCCGCACGTCGAACCCGAGCACGTCCACGTACGGGCGCCCCTGGGCGGCGGTCTCGGCGATCGTCGTCAGGTACGGGCCCAGGAAGACCGTCAGGACGGTGGTCGGGAAGGCGGAGTTCGCCCAGTCGTAGAAGTACCAGCCGCGCTGCTCCCGGAGGCGGGAGGCCGGGGTCTCCTCGACGGCCTGTGCTGAGGTCATGGGGGGTCCTCGGTTCGCTGGGGGAGGGGGATCACGGAAGGAACGGGGACGGGCCGGTCACGCGGCCATGCGGCCGGGATGCCACTGGCCCCGGGAGCTCAGCACGTCGCGCAGCCCGGAGATGTTGTCGGTCATCAGGCCGTCCACGCCCAGGTCGAGCAGGCGCCGCATCACCGCGGTGTCGTTGACGGTCCACACGTGGACCTGCATGCCGAGCGCGTGCGCCGTGCGGATCAGGGCGGGCGTGGTGATCCGCAGGCCGCGGAACCCCACCGGGACCTGCGCGCACGGCATCCCGGCGCGGGCCAGGCGGGCGAGCAGGCGGCCGTACCCCGAGGTGGTGGCGGCGGCGCGCAGGGTCGCCACGCCGCGCGGTCCCAGTGAGGAGCACACGTCGCGGCCGACCGCGGCGCGGGCCCGCTGGAGCCGCTCCTCGGAGAAGGAGGTCAGGCAGATCCGGTCGTGGGAGGACGTCCTGCGGATCGCCTCGGCGAGCGGGGCGATGGCCGCCGCCTCCTTGACGTCGATGTTGAAGCGCGCCTCGGGCCACGAGCCCAGCAGGTCCTCCATCAGGGGGATCTCGTCCACGCCGCCGATCCGCGCCTGGCGCACCAGCCGGTACGGCAGCTCCGCGATCCGGCCCCTGCGGTCGGTCACCCGGTCCAGGGTGTGGTCGTGGAAGGCCAGGAGCACCCCGTCGGCGGTGGCGTGCGCGTCGGTCTCCAGGTACGTGTAACCGAGCCTGACGGCACGCTCGAAGGCGGCGAGGGTGTTCTCCCTGCCCTCGGCGGCCCCGCCCCGGTGGGCGAAGGCCAGCGGGCCGGGGTGTTCGAGGAAGGCGTAACGGCGTTGCACGTGCAGGAGTATGCCCCCTGCGGGCTGGGCGCGTCATCGCGCGCGGGTGAACGTTTGGGTCACGGGCTCCGGAACCGGACCCTGAAACCCCCTTTGCCCGGTCCTGACCGGAGCCGGGAATGAAGAGAGGATCTGGGCGTCCACGGCGGGCTCCGCCGTGGGCCCGTTGCGGTTTTCCGGGGGCGCGGCGACGCCGGAGCCGGGATCCGTGGGAACGGAGACCACGCATGAGCAGAGCACACGACCGGACGAGGATGGCGGGCACGGCGGGCTACTTCGACGACCGCCTCGGGGCCGGCAACTTCGTCAAGCGGAACATCCGGAAGGTCTTCCCCGACCACTGGTCGTTCCTGCTGGGCGAGATCCCGCTCTACTCGTTCATCATCCTGCTGCTGACCGGCACGTTCCTGACGTTCTTCTTCAAGGCCAGCATGCTGGAGATCCCCTACCAGGGGGCCTACGCCCCGCTGCGGGGCGTCATGATGTCCGAGGCGTACGCCTCGTCGCTGGAGATCAGCTTCAACGTGCGCGGCGGCCTGCTCATGCGCCAGATGCATCACTGGGCGGCCCTGCTGTTCATCGGCGGCATGATGATCCACATGCTCCGGGTCTACTTCACCGGGGCCTACCGCAAGCCGCGCGAGATCAACTGGCTGATCGGGGTGGCGCTGCTGGCGCTGTCGCTGTTCGAGGGCCTGACCGGCTACTCGCTGCTGGACGACCTGCTGTCCGGAGCGGGCCTGCGGATCACCACGGGCGTGGCGCAGTCGCTGCCGATCGTCGGCACCTGGCTCACGTTCCTCCTCACCGGCGGCGAGTTTCCCGGGGACGACATCATCGGCCGGTTCTACACGATCCACATCCTGCTGCTGCCAGGCGTCCTGCTGGCACTGATCACCGCGCACCTGATCCTGACGTGGGTGCTCAAGCACACCCAGATGCACGGCAAGGGCCGCACCAACGACAACGTGGTGGGCGGGCCGTTCCACCCGTCCTTCCTCGCCAAGTCGGGCGCGTACTTCATGTTCACCTTCGGGATCATCGCGCTGCTGGGGGCCTTCGCCCAGATCAACCCGGTCTGGCTGTTCGGGCCCTACCGCCCGTCCGACATCGGCGCCGGGTCCCAGCCCGACTTCTACCTGGCGTTCCTCGACGGGTCGCTCCGCCTGACACCCGGCTGGGAGATCAACTTCCTGGGCTACACACTGCCGATGAGCGTGATCCTGCCGGCGCTCGCCCCGATAGGCCTCATCCTGGCGGGCCTGGCCCTCTACCCCTTCGCCGAACGCTGGATCACCGGTGACGACCGCGAGCACCACATCGCCGAGCGTCCCCGCGACAACCCGCACCGCACCGCGATCGGCATGGCCGCGATCACCTTCTACGGCGTCCTGTGGCTGATGGCCTCCAACGACGTGATCTCCGCCTACTTCCGCCTCTCGCTGAACGTGATGATCGTCATCGGCCGGGGCCTGGTCTTCGTCGGCCCCGCCCTGGCGTACTACATCACCTACCGGATCTGCCTGGGCTTGCAGCGCAGGGACGCGGCGAGCCTGGGGCACGGCGTGGAGACGGGCGTGATCCAGCGCCTGCCCACGGGCGAGTACGTCGAGGTGCACGTCCCGCCCAACGAGGCCATCGAGGCCCGCATCCGGGGCAAGGAACCGATCCCGGTGATCAGCCCGGCCTCCGGGGTCACCGGGGAACGTCACGACGGCGCCTTGGGCGACGACGGCCAGGGGGTGCCGTCCGGTGAGGGACACGGCCGCATCGCCCGGCTCCGCGCCCTGATGAGCAGGACCTACGGCGGTGAGAAGGTCCCGCTGGACGGCGAGCGGGACGGCCACGACGGGAACGGCCACGGCACGCGGAAGGCCGGTACGCGGGAGATCGGCATGGGGAAGGACGGGGGCGGCGGGAACGCGGCCGTCGGCTCGGGCTCCGGGGAGGACCGGCCCCCGCCCGGCTGACCCTTCACGGCCGGGGCCCGGCGCCTCGACCGGGAACCGGGTCCCCGCAGAGGGGGGCGCGGCGGGGGCCGTTCGTGGCCGCGATCTCCCACCGGGAGCGGGTCTCACTCCTGCGGCGCCGCCCTGCCCGCCCACTCCTGGCGCCGGACCTCCGCCACCGCGATCGCCGCCGCGACCGCGACGTTGAACGAGCCGACCCGGCCGACCTGCGGGATGTAGCAGACGCCGTCGGCGGCCTCCAGCAGCGCGGGGGAGCAGCCGTGGTCCTCGCTGCCGACCACCAGGCAGACGTCGCCGCCGAGCTTCGCCTCGGACAGCGGGACCGCGTCACCGGTCAGCTCCACCGCGACCACGGTGAACCCGTCCTCCTTCGCGGCCCGTACGGCCTCCAGCACCGGGACCGGCTCCTCCCAGGCCACCAGGCGGTCGGTGCCCAGCGCGGTCTTCTGCGCCTTGGGGTTGGTCGGCGGGGTGGCGTTGCCCGCCAGCCAGATCCGCTCCACCCCGAAGGCCGCCGACGTGCGGAAGATGGAGCCGATGTTGAACGGGCCGGTCACCGACTCCACGATCAGCGCGAGCCGCCCCTCGGTGTTCCTCCGCCAGCCCCGGTTGAGGCGCTTGACATCGGTCGGGCGCAGCTGCCTGCGCGGGTTCGCCGTCATCGGTCGTCCACCGTTCCTCGTCGTTCCTCGTCGTCGCGCGGACGCCCCGCGCCCCGCCCATGATCGTCCCGCTCGCCGCCACCGGGCCCCGTCACGGCCGCGCTCCGGCCTCCACCCGGGCGTGCACCCGCAGGATCCGGTACGACGACCGGGAGGCCGCCCGCTCGGTGGGCCAGCCCCGCTCGTTCAGCCAGCGCTGCAGCGAGTCCGAGCCCAGGTGCTTCTGGACCACCAGGTGGGCGACACCGTCCGGGGTGAGGCGCGACAGCCAGTGGGTCAGCATCTCGTGCATGGCGGCCTTGCCGATCCGGATCGCCGGATTCGACCAGATGGCGGAGAACCGGACCTCGGGCGGGACCTCGTCGGCGTGCATGGACCTTACTTTGTCAAGGCCCACGGCCCGCGCGTTGCGCGCGCACAGGTCCACCGACCTGCGGTTGACGTCCACCGCCCAGACGGTCGCGCCGGGGGCACGCGAGGCCATGGTCAGCGCGATCGGCCCGTACCCGCAGCCCAGGTCGAGCAGGTCGCCCTCGGCGGGCGGCGCCGGGACGCTCTCCAGCAGGATCCGGGTGCCCTGGTCGACGCGCTCGGCCGAGAACACCCCGCTGTCGGTCTCCAGCCTCAGGTGAAGGTCGGGGAGCACGAGTGTGACCGAGCCGGGACGACCGGCGGTCTCGGGACGCTCCTCGAAGTAATGTTGTGCCACGGCGTAGAACGTTACCAACGGCCGGGAGCGGCTCAGGGCAGCCGCGACCCCAGCAGCAGGGCCGCCGCCGCGGTCACCAGCCCGGCCAGGATCGCCGCCACCACGAACCACTGGGTGATCTCCTGGCTGACCGTCCGGTACCCCAGCGAGGAGCCGATCTGCTCGTAGACCTCCTGCAGCTGGCTGCCCGACTCCGCCTCGTAGGCCCGGCCGCCCGTCCCGTCCGACAGGGTCTGCAGCGTGACCTTGTTCACCGGCACCTGCACGTCGCGGCCGTCGATCGAGACGGTCCCCTCCTGGGTGCCGTACGCGATCGTGGAGACCGGGACCCGCACGTTCTTCGCCGACTCGATGGCCTCGGCCACCGAGCGGCCCGAGGTGTTGTCCCCGTCGGAGAGCAGCACGATAGCGGCGGGCGGCGGGTCGGTCACCGCCTGCTGGTCGAAGGAGCGCAGCGACTCCAGGGAGCTGAACACCGCCTCGCCGATCGCGGTGCCCGCCCGGGTGCCCAGGTTGCCGATGGAGGTCACCACCGCCTGGTGGTCGGTGGTGGGGGAGACCACGACCGAGGAGGAACGGGCGAACGCGACCAGCCCGACGTTGAAGCGCTCCGGCAGGTCGGAGACGAACTTCTGCGCCGCCTCCTTGGCGGCGGTGATCCGGTTCGGCCGGACGTCGTCGGCCTCCATGGACAGCGAGACGTCCAGCGCGATGATGATCGTCGCGCGGTCGCGGGGGACCCGCACCGAGTCGGCGGGACGGGCCGCGCCCACGATCAGCAGGGTCATCATGACCAGGAACAGCGCGGGCGCCACGTGCCGCCGCCGGCCCGGCCCCGACGGGGCCACCAGGTCCAGCAGCGGCAGGTTGGTGAAGCGCAGCGCGTAGCGGCGCCGGGCGAACTGGGCCGCCACGTACCCGGCCACGAGCAGGGCCAGCGCGGCGAACAGCCAGAGCCATACCGGAGAGAGAAAGGTCACCGTGTCGCTCCCGACCTCGGAGGCCGATGGGTCACGTGCGCCATGCGCCGCTGCCGCAGGACGAACTGGGCGATGTCGAAGACCCAGTCGCGGTCGGTGCGCAGCACCAGGTGGGCCACCCCGCAGCGGCGCAGCGCCACCTGGTTGGCCATGCGCTGCGTGGCGGCGGCCTCCGCGTACGCCCTGCGGATCCTGGGGGTGAGCCGCACCTGGCGGCTCCGCCCGGACTCCGGGTCGGTCAGGGTGACCAGGCCCACCGCGGGCAGTTCCAGCTCGCGCGGGTCGATCACCTCGACGGCCAGCACCTGGTGGTGGGCGGCCAGCCGGCGGATCGGCCGTTCCCAGGGCATCTCCAGGGTCGGATCCAGGGTGGGCTCGGCGTCGAGGAAGTCGGAGACGATCACCCGCAGGCCGCGCCGGCGCCGCGCCGAGGCCAGCACCTCGATCCCCTCGGCCAGGTCGGGGGCACCCGCCACGGCCCGGCCCCTGGGAGCCTCCATCAGCGAGTGCAGCAGGCCGTACAGGGCCGGGCGCCCGCCCCTGGCGGGCATGCGGTGGATGTACTCGTCGTGCAGGACGTAGGCGCCGAAGCGGTTGCCGATCCGGCCCGCCAGGAAGCCGATCGCCCCGACCGCGGCCACCGCCAGGTCGCGCTTCTCCATGCCCGAGGTGCCGAAGTCCATGCTGGGCGACAGGTCGGCCAGCGCCCAGGTCTCCAGCTCCCGGTCGGCGATCAGGTCCCGCACGTGCGGGACGGTCGTCCGGGCGGTCACCGCCCAGTCCATCCGCCGGATGTCGTCCTCCCCGGGCACGTACCCCCGGCTGTCGCCGAACTCGCTCCCCGGGCCCGGCAGGAGCCCCTGGTGGGAGCCCTGCAGCAGGCCGTCCAGACGGCGGACGATGGTGAGCTCCAGGCGCCTCAGGGCGTGTTCTGTGCCTATTGCGCCGCTTCGCGGCGCGGTGAGGCCGCTTGGATCCGGCTCCTTCCCTCGTCGGGAGGGATCGCTCGTTCCTCGCGACCCCTCCCTCCTCGGTCCAGTCGCCGGCGCGGCCTCACGGGAGTTCCCGGGCAGGGAAGTGTGGGGCGCGTCCATGTTTGTGGCGGCGCTTTGCGGCGCGGCCTCACGGGGGGGCTCGTTCTCCTGGGGGGAGGGCTCGGGGGCGGAGAAGTGCGGGGTGCCCTGGGGGTGATGCTCGGGGCGGGTCACCGGGGGCCCTGGTTCCAGACGACCAGGGGCGGGGGCACGGCGGTCAGGATCTGGCGGACCACGTCCTCGGGGTCGATCCCGTCGGCCAGGGCGTCGAAGGTGAGCATCAGCCGGTGGGACATCACGTCCACCGCCACGTCCCGGATGTCGTCGGGCAGGAGGTAGTCGCGGCCGCGCAGCAGGGCCAGGCCGCGTCCCGCGGCGACCAGGCCGAGGGTGGCGCGGGGGCTGACGCCGATCTCGATGTTCTCCTCCAGCTCGGCCAGGCCGTACTCGGCGGGGGAGCGGGTCGCCATCACGAGCCGTACCACGTAGTCCGCGACGAGCTGGTGGACCGAGACCTGGTCGGCCATCGTCTGCAGCGCGGACAGCCGTTCGGGGTCGAGCACGGCCCTGGGGGTGGGCGGGGTCACGCTCATCCGGTGCAGGATCTCCAGCTCCTCGTGGGCGCTGGGGTGGGTGACGCTCACCTTGAACAGGAACCGGTCGCGCTGCACCTCCGGCAGGGGGTAGACGCCCTCGGACTCGATCGGGTTCTGGGTGGCCAGCACGATGAACGGCCTGGGCAGCGGATGGGTCCGACCGGCCAGGGTCACCTGGCGCTCCGCCATGACCTCCAGCAGTGCCGACTGCACCTTGGCCGGGGCCCGGTTGATCTCGTCGGCGAGCAGGAAGTTCACGAACACCGGGCCGAGCTCGACGTCGAAGGCCTCGCGGGAGGGGTGGTACACCCGGGTCCCCACGATGTCGCTGGGGACCAGGTCGGGGGTGAACTGGATACGGGCGAACTCCCCGCCGACCACGGTGGCCAGCGTCGAGGCGGCCAGGGTCTTGGCGACCCCGGGCACGCCCTCCAGCAGGCAGTGCCCCCGGGCCAGGAGTGCGACGAGCAATCGCTCCACCATGTGGTCCTGCCCCACGATGACCCGCCGGACCTCGGTCAGGGCGTCGCGCAGCAGTCCGGTGTCGGTCTCGCTCGGCAGTTCTTCGGCGACGGTCATGCCGGTATTCCATCAAATGAAATGACCGTTCGCACGGCGGGCCTGCCGGGTGTCCGGCGCGGCGTGCCCGGCGGGCCCCCGGCGGGCGCGCCGGGACGGGCTCCGCGCCGGTCCGGGACCGTCGCGCCGGTGTGCTTTCATGTCAGACGTGGCCACTCCGCTGCAGTACGGCGACCCGCCCCGGCTGGGGCCCTTTGTCCTGCAGGCCCGCCTGCGCGTGGGACCCGCCGGGCTGGTCTACCTGGGGCTGGCGCCCGACGGCCGGGCGGTCTCGGTCGCGGTGCTGACCAAGGGGGCCGCGCTCGACCCGGCGGCCAGGGACCGCTTCGTCACCGGGGTCCGCGACGCGATGGCCAGCCGTTCCGGCGTACGAGGGTGGATGTCCCGGGCCTCGCGCGGGCGCACCGCGGTGGCCGACACGCTCCCGCAGGTGCTGGCCATGGACGGCGGGAACGCCCCCTGGGTGGTCACCCCCTACGAGCCGGAGCGGGCGGGGGCGGAGAGGTTCCTGGAGCCGGTGCTGGTCAGCGGCACGCTGATCGGTGAGCGGCACGGCCCGGACTTCGCCCCGCACTGGGTGGGCGACCGCTCGCCCGCGCTGCCCCCGCCGCCCGAGGCCGCGCCGCCCCTGACCGAGACGCGCCGGTCGGTGGTCCTGGCCGGGGTGGTGCTGACCGTGCTGCTGGCGCTGCTGGCCGTGATGGTCTGGCTCCTGCTGCGCGGGGACGAGGAGGTCGACGAGCCGCGCAGGCCGCTGCCGTCCACCGTGTTCGTGCCGACCCCGCCGCCGGTCCCGACGACCACCGCGCCCGGCCGGCCCACCCCGTCGCCGTCCCCCAGCCAGAGCGGGACCGGCACCCCGGGGCCGCAGGAGGGGGAGGGCGGCGACGACGAGCCCATCTGAGGTCGCCGCCGGGGGGTAGGGGACGGGGGATGAAGGCCGTCCCGTCCGGGGCGGGGATCAGGGGACGAGGACGACCTTGCCCGTGGTGCGGCGCCCCTCCAGGTCGGCGTGCGCGTCGCGGGCGAGGGCCAGGGGGTAGCGGGTGACCGCCGGCCGGAGCACGCCCTCGGCGGCGGCCCGGAGCGCGCGGGCCTGCAGTTCGCGGGCGGTACCGGCGCGTCGCAGCATCCGCGGGCCGATCGCCCACGTGACGGTGACGGCGCGCTCGATCACGTCGTCGGTGGTGACGCGGGTGGCGGTCCCCGACGACCAGCCGTGCAGCAGGAGCGTCCCTGCGGGGCCGAGCAGGTCGAAGGCCCGGCGGCCTTCGGGGCCCCCGACGCCGTCGAAGACGAGGCCGGGCCGCCTGTCGCCGAGGGCGTCGCGCACCGTGTCCGGCCAGGCCGGGTCGCGGTAGTCGACGGCGAGGTCGGCGCCCAGCGACGAGACCAGCCGGACCTTCTCCGGGCCGCCGGCCAGGCCGACGACGGTGACGCCCCGGTGACGCAGGGCCTGCAGGAGCAGGGCCCCGACGCCACCGGCCGCGGAGGTGACCAGCGCGACGTCCCCGGGTTCGGTGTCGGCGGCGTCGAGGATGCCGAGCGCGGTCGCGCCCGTGGTGACCATCGCCACCGCGACGTCGTCGGCGACGTGCCCGGGGACGTGGTGCAGGGCGTCGGCCGCGACCACCGCCTGCTCGGCGTAGCCGCCGTACGTGTCGAGCCCCGCGACGACCCGGCGGCCGAGCAGGTCCTCCTCGACGCCCGGGCCCAGCGCGCTCACCACGCCGGCGACCTCGCCTCCCAGGACGACGGGCAGTGCGGGGGCGGGGTGGGGGCCCACGCCGTGGCCGGAGCGCAGCGTCGTCTCGATGAGGTGGACGCCGCTCGCCCGCACGTCGACGCGGACCTGTCCCGCCGCGGGGACCGGGGCGTCGACCCGTTCGTACCGGAGGTTCCCGGCGGGGCCGTACTCGTGGAGTCTGACCGCGTACATGACGGTGTCCTTTCCGCGGGGGGACCGGTTCACGGGGCGACCGGGGTGGCCGGGGTGGGCGGGGGCGGGGGCGGGGTGGGGAGGTGGCCGGGGCGCCGGGAGGGCAGGAGCAGCGCGGGCAGCGCCGCGAGGGCCAGCAGCGCCACCGCCCACCAGTAGGTGTTCTGGAACGCGCCGGCCCGTCCGGCGGCGTCCACCATGCCCACCATGCCCGCCATGCCCGTCGTGCCCGCGGTGCCGGTCGTGCTCGCCGCGTTCTTGACGGCCGACGCCAGCACCACCGGCAGCAGCGCCGTGCCGAGCGAGGTCCCGACCTGGGAGACGATGTTCAGCAGGGTGCTGCCGGAGGGCACGTCGTCGGCGGGCAGGTTCCGGGTCGCGGCCGTGCTGACCGGCATCATCACCATGCCGACGCCGGTCCCCATGAGCATCATCGCCGCGCACAGCCACCAGTAGGACGTGTCCGGCCCGAGCAGGGCGGTGAAGGACGACAGGCCGAGGACGGCCAGCGCGATGCCGGAGACGACCACCAGCCGGGGGGAGACCCGGTCGATGCGCCTGGTGGCGACCTGCATCGAGACGCCGACGGCGACGGCCAGCGGGGCGCCCAGCAGGCCGGCCTGGGCGGCCCCGAGGTCGCGGACCGTCTGGTAGTACATCGGCGTCAGCAGCATCGAGCCGAAGTAGCCGCAGGGGAACAGGGTCATCGTGGCCAGGCCCGCGGCGAAGGTGCGTTCGCGGAACAGGCGCAGCCGCAGCAGCGGGTCACGGGCGGTCAGGCCGCGGGCGACGAACGCCGCGCAGAGCAGCAGCCCCGCGACGGCGGGCAGCAGTACCCCGGGCGCGGCCAGGTCGCCGCGCTCACCACCGGTGGACAGGCCGTAGATGAGCAGGGCCAGACCGGGTGAGAGCATCAGCAGCCCCGGCACGTCCAGCCGCCGGGCCGGCCGCGGCTCGCCGGGCGGCAGCAGGCGCGCGGCCAGTAGCAGCGCCACCGCGCCGACGGGCAGGTTGACCAGGAAGATCCAGTGCCAGGAGGCGGCGTCGATGAGCCAGCCGCCCAGCACCGGCCCGCTCACCGGCCCGACCAGGACCGGGATGCCGAGCATGGCCATCGCCCTGCCCATCCGTTCCCGTTCCGCGGCGCGGATGACCATCGCCATGCCGACCGGCATCAGCAGGCCGCCGCCGAGTCCCTGCAGCACCCGGAACAGCACCAGCGTCTCGATGCTCCACGCGAGCGAGGCCAGGACGGAGCCGAGGGTGAACAGGACCAGCGCGGTGAGGTAGGCGCGCCTTGCGCCGAAGCGGTCCATGACCCAGGCCGCGGCCGGGACGACGGCGACGAGGGCGAGGGTGTAGCCGGTGGCCACCCACTGGACGGTGGCGAGCGGCGCGCCGAACGCCACCGCCAGCGGGTGCACGGCGACGTTGACGATGGTGATGTCCAGCACGGACATGATCGAGCCGATGACGACGACCAGCAGGGTCCCGGCCAGACCGGGGGCGGCGGCGCCCCGGGCCCGGCCGGTGGAGGTGCTCATCCCGCCGTCACTCGCCGTACGGGTGCTGGGCGCGGGCGGCGCGCAGGGCGCGGCCCCACCACAGCAGCTGGTCGATCATGTTCTTGGCGGCGCTCTCGCACACGGCCGCGTCCAGCGGTCTGCCGTCCTCGTCCAGCCCGGACCAGGGCCCGTGCATGCTGACCGTCTCCCGTACGGTCATGGCGTGCAGTTCGGCGAAGACCTGCCGGAGCTGCTCGACGGCGCGCAGCCCGCCGCCCACCCCGCCGTAGGAGACGAAGCCGATCGGCTTGGCCTGCCACTGGGTGAAGTGCCAGTCGACGAGGTTCTTCAGCGAGGCGGGGAAGCTGTGGTTGTACTCCGGGGTGACGATCACGAAGGCCTCGGCGTCGGCGAGCCGGGGGGTGACCTCGGCGAGGGCGGCCTGGGTCGAGGGGGCGGGGACGGGCAGGCCGTCCCAGTCGGGCATGGACACCGGAAGGTCCAGGTCGGCGACGTCGATGACGTCGAGTTCGAGATCGGTGCGTTGCCCGGCCTGGCGGACGAACCACTCGGCGACCGACGGGCCGACGCGGCCCCCGCGGGCGCTTCCGACGATGACGGCGACCCGCAGGGGGGCCTGGTGGCCGGTCGCGGGCCCGGTGACGTGGACGGTTGCGGACATGGATGTCTCCTGGATCGTTCTCGTGGTGACGCGGCCGATCGCGGCTCGCTCCGCTAAGATACAACGGTGGTTGCACTAATAACAACGAGCGTTGTAAAAAGCTGTGCCGTACGGGAGGGGGAGCGATGACCGACACGGAGCCCGCGGGCCGGGAGACGGCCCGGCCCCGGCGTGGCCGGGCGGACAAGGCGGCGGCGATCGTACGGGCGGGATGCGAGGTCTTCGGGCGGGACGGGTACTCCCGGGCCACCGTCGACCTCATCGCCGCCCAGGCCGGCGCCTCGACCCGGACCCTCTACAACCACTTCCCCGGGGGGAAGGAGGAGCTGTTCCGCTCCGTCATGCAGTGGAGCGCGGGCCGGGTCAGGGACGAGCAGCTGGCCCGGCTGCGCAGGTACCTGGACCTGGAGCGACCGCCCCGCCCCGAGGACCTGGAGCGCGACCTGCTCGCCCTGGCCCGCTCCTGGGTCAGCCTGATGGCGGACTTCCGCGACCACTTCTCGCTGGTGCGGCACATCTACGCCGAGGCCGGGCACGTCCCGGCCGAGGCGCTGGAGGCCTGGCAGGAGGCCGGGCCGCGCGCGGTCATGCGCGGGATGACTGAGGCCATGACCGTGCTGGCCGGGCACGGCCTGATCGACGCGCACGGCGACCCGGCCCAGGCCGGGGAGCACTTCATGGCGCTGGTCACGACCGACGTCGCGCCCCGGTCCTACTGGGGTCTCAGTCCGCTCCCGCGCGAGGAGACCGACCGGCTGACCGCCTCGGGGGTGCGGGCCTTCCTGCGGGCGTACGGCGCGGCCCGCTGAGGTGCCGCCCCCGGGCCGAGCCGGGGTGAACCGGGCTGTCTCGGGCCGACCCGGATCGAACCAGGCCAACTCAGATCGAACCGGGCCGAACCGGGCCGGGGCGGGTGAACGGTGCCGAGGCCGGCCGGGACGGGCCGGATCATGGTGCGCGGCCCGCTCCCGCGAGGGCGGAGGGGAGGACTGTACCTACTGGTATGTACACTCCCCGTATGAGCGCGTCGGAAGATCTCATCGCCAGCACCCGCGAACTGCTGTGGGAGCGCGGCTACGTGGGCACCAGCCCCCGGGCCATCCAGCAGCGGGCCAGGGTCGGCCAGGGCAGTATGTACCACCACTTCTCCGGCAAGCCGGACCTGGCGCTGGCCGCGATCGGCCGTACCGCCGAGGAGATGCGGGCCGCGGCCGAGGCCCGGCTCTCCGGTCCCGGTACGGCGGTCGAGCGGATCACCGCCTACCTGCGGCGCGAGCGCGACGTCCTGAAGGGCTGCCCGATCGGCCGCCTCACCCAGGACCCGGACGTGATCGCCGATGCGGCGCTGCGCCGTCCCGTCGAGGAGACCTTCGCCTGGTTGCGCGACCGGCTCGCCGGGGTGCTGGCCGAGGGCCGCGACCGCGGCGAGCTGGCGGCCGGGCTCGATCCGGTCGCCACGGCCTGCGCCGTCGTGGCGGTGCTTCAGGGCGGCTACGTGCTGGCCCGTGCCGCGGGCTCCGCCGAACCGTTCGGCCAGGCCGTCGACGGCGTGCTGGGGCTGCTCGCCGCCCACGCCCGTCCCGGCGCCTGACCCGCGCGTCCCCTCCACCCCCTGCACCCCGCCACCCCGGCGACGAGACGAAGGCAGGCACACCCCGTGTACGCCGAGCAGTACGAGATCACCCTGCCCGCCGACTACGACATGCGGATCATCCGCGAGCGGGTCGCCCGCGCCGGTCACCTGCTGGACGACCGGGCCGGGCTGGGGCTGAAGGCCTACCTGATCCGCGAACGCGGCGCCGACGGCTCTCCGGTCAACCAGTACGCCCCGTTCTACCTGTGGAACGACGCCGGCGCGATGGCCCACTTCCTGGTCGGCGGGGGCGGTTTCCAGGGCATCGTCCGCGACTTCGGCCGCCCGCCCGTCCACCACTGGACGGGCCTGGCCGCCGTGGCCGGGCCCGCCCGCGCCACGGCCCCGGCGGCCGCCTCGCGCCACCTGGCCGCGCTCCCCGCCGACCCGGACCCGGACGCCACCGGCCTGGGCCTGGCCGGCCGGATCGCGCGGGAGACCGAACGGCTGCGGGTCCTGGCGCGGCGCGAGGGCGTGCACACCGCGGCCCTCGCCCTCGACCCCCGGGACTGGCGGCTGCTGAGGTTCGTGCTGTGGCAGGACGCGGTCCCCGGGGACGAGGACGCCACCGAGCGGTACGAGGTGCTGCACCTGTCGGCGCCCGGCCTGGAGGATCTGACCGGTATGACCGAAATCACCGTCCCTCGGTAGGTCCTGCACCGATGGGCGGCGGGACCGGGCTTCCGCGAGGACCGGCCCCGCCGACGGCGGCCCCGCGAGGGTGACGCGGCGGCGGTTCCGGCCCGGGAGCCGGTAAGGAGCCTCTGACGGGGTAGAGGCGCGCCCGTGAGCGAACTGACGCAGAGTGACCCGGCCGAGCCCGGCATCACGCGCAGGCGGCGCGGCAGGGGTTTCAGCTACCACCACCCCAACGGGACCGCGGTGCGCGACCGCCGGACCCTCGCCCGGATCAGGGCGCTGGCCCTGCCGCCGGCCTGGACCGACGTGTGGATCTGCCGGTCGCCCGGCGGCCACATCCAGGCACTCGGCACCGACGCGGCGGGACGCAGGCAGTACCGCTACCACGACCGGTGGCGCCAGGAGCAGGACCGGGCCAAGTTCGACCGGGTACGGCGGATGGCCGAGCGGCTGCCGAAGTTCAGGGAGCGGGTGGCCGAGCACCTGGAGCAGGAGGGGCCGACCCGCGAGCGGGTGCTCGCCGCCGCCGCGCGGATGCTCGACATCGGGTTCTTCCGGGTGGGCGGGGAGGCGTACGAGTCGTTCGGGCTGGCCACGCTCAGGATGGAGCACGTCACCTGTTCGGCGGGCCGGGTCTCGTGCGCATACCCGGCCAAGAGCGGCAAATTCCGCGAGCTGGAGATCATCGACGCGGACGTGTGCAAGGTGATCACCGAGCTGCACGACGCCGCGGACGAGGGGGAGCTGCTGCGCTACCGGGACGGCTCCCGCTGGGTCGACGTGCGCAGCGACGACATCAACGCCTACCTGCGCGAGACGCTCGACTTCGAGACCTCCGCCAAGGACTTCAGGACCTGGCACGCCACGGTGCTGGCCGCCGTGGGCCTGGCAGTGTCGGTCCGGGCCCGCTCCAGGACCGGCAGGATACGGGCGGTCAACCGGGTGATCGCCGAGGTGGCCGAGTACCTGGGCAACACCCCGGCGGTGGCGCGCGCCTCCTACGTGGACCCGCGCGTGATCGACGCCTACCACCGGGGCCGGACCGTCGCCCGGGCGCTCGGACGGCTGGGCGCCGAGAGCGACTTCGGCCAGCTGGCCACGCACGGCGCCATGGAGCGGGCCGTGCTGGCCCTGCTGCGCGGGCGGTGAGGGCGCCCCCGGCGCCACGCGGACGCCGAGGGCATGATCGGCGATCGTGCGGGCATGGGGGCCGGAGAGATCGTGACCCGACACAGGAGAGGTGATCGAGCGATGCCGGCACGTGAGGAGCTTCCGACCACTCTGCAGCGGTCGCCGAAGAAGGCGCAGGAGACGTGGATCAAGGCCCATGACTCCGCGGTGGAGAGCTACGGCGAGGGGGAGCGGGCGCATCGCACGGCGTTCGCGGCGCTCAAGCACTCCTTCGAGAAGGTCGGCGACCACTGGGAGGCCAAGGAGAGCAAGGGCCCTTCGGACGCCCGCGCCGCCAAGACCAGGCCCACCTCGGGAAAGACCGCCGAGGGAGTGGACGCCAACGCCTCCAAGCGTCACCTGTACGAGGTGGCCAAGCGGCTCGGGGTCGAGGGGCGCTCCACCATGACGAAGGAGGAGCTGGTCTCGGCCATCCAGAAGGCCAACCGGCGGGCCACGGCGAAGGCCCGCTGAGAAGGTTCGCTGAGAAGGTCCGCCGAGACCGCACCGGCCCGTCCGTCCGGCAGGGACCGCGCCGGTCCGTCCGTTCGGCACAAACCGCGCCGGACGGGTACCCGGCGCGGGCAAAGTCTCTCCAACGCCAGGGAGATTCCTTCCTACATGGCTATAAAGCGGCCTATGCCGGTTACAGAGCAGCATGTACTGATGTGTGTTGGTACGTCGGAAAAGACTGCGGTAGGGAAGGAATCACGCCATGACGGATGTGTCGAGCAAGGGGCCTCAGCCGGGCGATGACCGCCCGATCCTGACCAATCGGCAGGGGCACCCGGTCTACGACAACCAGAACCAGCGCACGGTCGGCGCGAGGGGCCCGGCCACCCTGGAGAACTACCAGTTCCTGGAGAAGATCAGCCACTTCGACCGGGAGCGCATCCCCGAGCGCGTGGTCCACGCCAGGGGGACGACCGCCTACGGCTACTTCGAGGCCTACGGCAGGCTCGGCGACGAGCCGATCGGCCGCTACACCAGGGCCAAGCTGTTCCAGGAGGCCGGCAAGCGCACCGACCTGGCGGTCCGGTTCTCCACGGTCATCGGCGGCAGGGACTCCTCGGAGGCCGCCCGGGACCCGCGCGGGTTCGCGGTGAAGTTCTACACCGAGGACGGCAACTGGGACCTGGTCGGCAACAACCTGGCGGTGTTCTTCATCAGGGACGCCATCAAGTTCCCGGACGTGATCCACTCCCTCAAGCCCGACCCGGTGACGTTCCGGCAGGAGCCCGCCCGGATCTTCGACTTCATGTCGCAGACGCCGGAGAGCATGCACATGCTCGTCAACCTCTTCAGCCCGCGGGGCATCCCGTCGGACTACCGCCACATGCAGGGCTTCGGCGTCAACACCTACAAGTGGGTGAACGCCGAGGGCGAGACCCACCTGGTGAAGTACCACTGGATGCCCGCCCAGGGCGTGCGCAGCATGACCGCCGGGGACGCCGCCGCCGTACAGGCGAACGAGCTCGGGCACGCCACCAAGGACCTGCGCGACGCGATCGACCGCGGCGACTTCCCCGAGTGGGAGCTGGTCGTCCAGATCATGAGCGACGACGACCACCCCGAACTGGGCTTCGACCCGCTGGACGACACCAAGGTCTGGCCGGAGAACGAGTTCCCGGCGCTGCCCGTCGGCAAGATGGTGCTGAACCGGAACGTGCGCGACAACTTCGCCGAGAACGAGCAGATCTCCTTCGGTACCGGCGTCCTGGTCGACGGCCTCGACTTCTCCGACGACAAGATGCTGGTGGGCCGGACCTTCTCCTACAGCGACACCCAGCGCTACCGGGTGGGCCCGAACTACCTCCAGCTCCCGGTCAACCAGGCCAAGAACGCCGAGGTGCGCACCAACCAGCGCGACGGCCAGATGACCTACCACGTCGACGGGCAGGGCGAGAACCCGCACGTCAACTACGAGCCGTCGATCACCGGCGGGCTGCGCGAGGCCCAGTACCCCGGCCACGACGAGCAGGGCCCGGTCATCTCCGGCCGGCTGACCCGCAAGCGCATCCCCCGTACCGACGACTACACCCAGGCGGGCCAGCGCTACCTGCTCATGGAGCAGTGGGAGCGCGACGACCTCGTCGCCAACATGATCGACATGCTCTCCCAGACCCCGCGTCCCGTCCAGGAGCGCATGGTCTGGCACTTCCTGCTGGTCGAGGACGACCTCGGCCTCCGGGTCGGCGAGGGGCTCGGGATCGGTCCCGACGACGTCTCCCACCTGGAGCCGCTGGCCAGCCAGGACCTGTCCGACGAGGACCGCGAGCGGCTGTCCAGGCTCGGCAAGAACGGGCCGCGGGACGTGACCGGCCTGAAGATGACCCACTGCGTGCCCAACGAGCGGGCGCACGTGGAGCGGTAGCGGGCCCGGCCTCGCGAGGGGCCGGTGATCGAGGACCGGGAACCGCCGACGGAGGACGAGGGACGTCGGCGGGCGAGGGGCCGGGGCGGGATCTCTCCGTCCCGGCCCCTCGTTCTCATGTCCCCCCACGGCCTTCTCGACGGCGGGAGGGCCTTCCGGCCTGAGAGAAACCATCGGTCAAGGCCGCCCGATTTTTCTCCTCAAAAGGTATGAATACCAATACAGCGGGCACGCGATCCTCACTTGAGCTATCGGTATTGAGCCTTTCTCACCCACCTGGATCGCCATGCCTCTTAAGAGCAACGTCATCCCGATCATCCACTGGTCCCGCCGCTCGTCCTGTCTGAACGAGGATCCCGAGCTGTTCTTCCCGGTCTCCTACGAGGGGCCGGGCCGGGAGCAGTACGAGCAGGCCAGGGCCGTGTGCCGCCGCTGCCCGGTGCGGGGACGCTGCCTTGAGTACGCGATGAACACCCAGCAGATGGACGGCGTCTGGGGCGGCACCACCCCCGAGGAGCGCAGGGCCGCCCTGGCAGGTTCGAGGCGCCGCCAGGCCAGCAGGTAGCGTCCCGGGCCGGCGCCGAGGGCGACGTCCCAGGTCGCCGACGGGTGTCCGTGAGCCGCTGGTGGTGTCCGTGAGCCGGTGGCGGCCGTCCCCGGCCGGTGCCGATCACGCCGGACGGTCGCCCGTACGGTGCCGGCCGGTGCAGGCCGGTGCAGGCCGGTGTCAGCCGGTCTCCAGCATCGTCTGCTCGCCCGCTCCCGGCCCGCCCGCCGCCCCCGGCCCGTCCGGCCGGTCCCACTCGGCCGGCCCGGCGGGACCGCCGACGAGCTCGCGGAACCGGGAGGCGTTGCGCTGGGAGTTGTCCTCGCAGCAGTTGTTGAACAGGACGTGGGTGACCTCCACCTTCTCGGAGAACTCCCCGATCCTGGCCGCCCACCCTTCGAGCTCGGCCTCGGAGTACAGGTAGGCGAAACGCTCGTCGATGTTCTTGCTGGTCCACTTGTCGGAGTGCCCGTGCAGCCGCACCACGGCGAGGTCGGAGGTCGCGGCGAGGATCGGCGGGATCGACGAGGGGTGCCCCTGCGGCATGTCCACGCCCACGTAGGGGAGATCGTGCTCGGCCAGGAACGCCAGGGTCTCCTCGCGGTTCTCCTCGTCCATCCAGGTGTGGTTGCGGAACTCCACGCTGATCCGCATCGGCGCGCAGCGCCTGGCGCACTCCAGGACGTAGCGCCTGGCGCCCTCGCCGATCGGGAACCACGGCGGGAACTGGAAGAGCACCGCCCCCAGCCGTCCCGACGCGTGCAGCGGCTCCAGGGTGTCCAGGAAGCGCCGCCACACCTCCTCGGTGATCTCCGGTGGCACGTCCCTGAGGTAGAGGTTGCGCTGCGGGGGCGCGCCCAGCGCGTCCCGCAGGTCCTTGTACAGCGAGGCCGGGCGGGTGGGATGTCCGGTGAGCAGGGAGAACGCCTTGATGTCGAAGGTGAACCCGGGCGGGGTGCGGTCCCGCCAGCCCTGCACGGTGCTCAGCGACGGCGGGTGGTAGTAGGTGGCGTCCACCTCAACCACCGGGAACCGGGACGCGTAGTAGGCCAGGCGTTTCGCCGGGGTCGAGGCGCCGTCGGGGTACCAGCCCGACTCCACCAGCGACCGGTGCGTCCACGAGGCCGTGCCCACGAGGATCCTGCCCATTCCTGCCCTCCCTGAGAAGCTGGCCGGTCCGTGCCCGGCACGGCCTCCCACGGACGGGACCGCCGCGCCGGACACCTCCTGCCCGTCCGGACGGGACGATCACCTAGGGACGGCCACCGATGCCGGTGCGCAGCTCGCCCAGGCGGACGGGGCCGCCGGTGTGCGGCGCCAGCGGCGGGGTGTTCATCCCCTCGGGGTGACGCAGCCCCTCGAAGAGGTCCAGCATGGCCTCGACCGAGGTGTGGCGCGGCTCCCAGCCCAGCTCGGAGCGGGCCCGGCCGACGTCCATGATCGGCATCCTGAGCACCAGGTCCACCAGGCCCGGCGAGGCGGGCACCAGCCGCAGGTGCCAGGCCGCCGCGACCGTGCTCCGGAGCGCCCACCCCGAGACGGGCACCAGCTTGGCGCCGAGCATCTCGGCCAGGACCGAGGGCTCGATCACCGGGTCCGCGGCGATGTTGAAGGCGCCGGAGACCGGGCGGGTCACCGCCAGCCGGAAGGCCTCGCCGATGTCGGCGCTGTGCACCACCTGGAAGCGCAGCCCCGGGGTGTCCGGCACGATCGGGATCAGGTTCGGCCGTACCAGCCGCTGCGGGATGAACGGCCCCCCGAACAGCCGGCGCTGCTCGACCGACGCCTCCCGCTTGAAGATGAAGCCCGGCCGCATCCGTACCACCCTGATGCCCGGGTGATCGCGTTCGAGCACGTCGAGCACCCGCTCCAGGTACGCCTTCTCCCGGCCGTAGGAGGCTCCCGGCCAGCCGTGCGTCGGCCAGTCCTCGGTGACGGGCCGGTCCTTGGGCGCCGAGGAGTAGGCGCCGACCGAGGAGGCGTACACCAGCGACGGCACCCCGGCGCGCGCGACGGCCTCGAAGACCCGGATGGCGCCCAGGACGTTGTTCCGCCAGGTGGTGATCGGGTCACGGGTGGGCTGGAACAGCCACGCCAGGTGGACGACCGCGTCCGCGCCCTCCAGGTGCGCGGTCAGGTCACCGGTGGTGATGTCCACGGCTTGCCAGGTGGTCTTGGGCGGGTGCCAGTCCGGCGGTCTCCGGGCCAGGCCCACGATGGATGTGACGCTCTGATCGGCGGCGAGGGCCGAGACCACGCTCGTGCCCACGTTTCCCGTCGCGCCGACGACTACTACTCGCATGCCTACCGGGTGCCCCGGTGAGGGGCGGCGAATCCCCTCCGGCCACGGCTTTGCCCTACGGTGAAACCGGCACGTACCGTGCATACCTCTTACGAGGCACGGGAAGAGCGCGCGCCGGGGAACGGCCAGGGGTTGGGGCGGCAGCCGGAGAGGGACTTGGTCTGCTGGAGCATCAGCGGCGCCCGCCTGCCGGGTCCCGGGCAGGGCACGTGCCCGTGCCCGAGGGCGTGGCCGACCTCGTGGTTGACGACGTACTCGCGGTAGGAGGCCACGTCCCGGCCGTAGCCCCACGCGCCGGTGTTCCACCGGTCGGCGTTGATGACGGCGCGCTCGCCGTTCCAGCAGGACAGCACGGAGACGACCCGCAGCGGCAGGCAGCGCCGGTCGGCGGTCCGGGGGCTGGTCAGCGAGACCTTGAACGTGACCGGGCCGCGCGCCACCCGCCGGAACCGGAACCCCCACCCGCGCGGGTCGTTGAGGATGCGGTGCACCTCGGAGGCGAACTCCTCCACGTCGAAGGGCAGGCCGCGCTCGACCTCCACCGCGTACCGGATCACCTTGCCCTTGCGGCCGGGGGGCCGGGCCCCGCCGGGGGCGACGGCGTAGCGGCCCTTGGCCCTGCGGGGGACCTTCACCCGCAGCGGCTGCTGCCTGCCGTTGGCGAGCAGGAGCGGTTCGTCGGCCGGGGACAGGGCGGGGTCGCCCGCGTCGGCGTTCGTGCCGGCGTTCGTGTCGCCGGGGCCGGGTGTCCGGGGCGGTCGCGGCGGCGGGGTCGGGGTCACCGGGGCCGGCGGGAGGGCGACGGCGGGCACGGGCCCGGCCGGGACCGGGTCGAGGCGGCCGCTCAGCAGCGTGACGAAGCCGACCGCGATGGTGGACACGATGCCGACGGCGATGAGCCGCACGAGGGTGGCAGGCCCCCGTCGACCTTCGTTCCTGGACATAGACCGTAAACCTTATTGCCCCACGACAGTAACCGATCAATCGGGGAAAACCATCGTATGCCCGCCTTCGATGGGATCGCCGGTCGGGGACGGCGGGGACGCGCGGGAGGGCCGGACGCGCGGACGGCGGCCGCCGGGTGCGGCCGCCGTCCGGGGTCGAAGACGGGTTCACCGGGCGCCGGGGGACGGCGCCGGGCCTGCTATGAGTGCGGGCAGGTGCCCAGGTAGACGGAGATGGTCGTGCTGGTCGACGGCACCGGGCAGAGGAACTGGTCGTAGCGGACGTCGTCGTCGATGAAGCGCTTCATCCACGCGACGCTGTACTTGGCGATCGTGGTGTTAGAGGTGTTCGGCGCGGTGTGGCCGGCGTTGTTCAGCTCCAGGTAGGCCTTCTCCGAGGAGGCCGGGATGCTGTTGTAGAACGGGCGGGCGTGCGAGCTCACCGAGGCGATCGCGTCGTTCTCCGCGCCGATCACCATCGTCGGGACCCGGATGCCCGTCCAGCTCTTGGTGGTGTGCCAGGGGGTCAGCGGGATGGCCGCCTGCAGGTCCGGCCGGCTGTTCGCGGCCGACAGGGTGCCGCCGCCGCCCATGGAGTGCCCGGCCACGCCGAGCCGGTTGGGGTCGACCCGGGAGGCGGCCGAGCTGCGCTGGGTCAGGTAGTCCAGCGCGGCCAGCAGCTGCCGGCCGCGGCTGGCGGGCTGGTCGGAGCGGGTGAGGGTGTCGATGTTGAAGACCACGAAGCCGTGGGAGGCCAGGCGCGAGGCGAACGAGGCCATGGTCGACCTGCTCGCGGTGTAGCCGGGGGAGACGGCGACCCCGCCGAACGTCCCCTCGCTCGTGCTGGTCGGGTAGTAGATCGTCCCCCCGCCGAAGCCGGTCACCTGCAGGGAGGAGACGGTGGTCTCGGCGATCGTGAACGGTCCCCTGGCGGCCTCGAGGATGGCGTTGGTCGGGTTGGGACCCCGGTCGTAGGGGCCCAGGGCGGCGGTCTGGGCGGCGGGAGCCGCGACGGCCTGTGCGGCGGGGGCGAGGGTCCCGCCGGTGCCGAGCAGAGCGAGTGCGAGGGTCAGCGCGGCGGTCACGGTCGCCCGGCGCGAACGCCTGGGCGCGGAGACCTGGGGGGTGGTGCTGTACGACTGCACGTTGCTGTACTCCGTTTCCTGTGGGGGAGACCACGGCGATACGGCGATCGGAGCGACGGCCGTTCGTCGCGCTTCGGCCCGCCGGTGACGGTGATCACGGCCTGGCGCCACCGGGTGACCCCTCGGGTTTCTGACAGATGTCACTTTCTCCGTGTCAGGCCCGGAGTGCATCGGTGAAATCACCCGTCCTCGCGCACACTGGCGAACTCGGGGTAGATCACGACATGAGACGGACCAGCTCCACCCGCGAGCGGATGTCGAGCTTGGCGAAGATGTTCCTCAGGTGGTGCTCGACCGTCCGCGGGCTCAGGTAGAGCAGGGCCGCCACCTCCCGGTTGGTGGCGCCGTCGGCGACGATCCGCGCGATCTGGTACTGCTGCACGGTCAGCTTCTCCACCCCGCCCGGACGGTGCGTCCGCACGGCCTCGCCCGCCCCGCGCAGCTCGGCCCGCGCCTGCTCGGCCCAGCGCCGGGCACCGGACCGCTCGAACGTCTCCAGCGCGCTGTGCAGGTGCTCCCTGGCCGCGCCGGGACGGCGGTTCCTGCGCAGCGCGCTGCCGAAGAGCAGCTGGGTGCGTGCCGTCTCGAACTCGGAGAAGCCCTGGCGGTGCAGTTCGAGGGCGGCGCGGTAGCGCTCCTCGGCGTCACCGGGGGCGGCCAGCAGCGCGTGGCAGCGGGTCACCACCGCGAGCCGGTCGGGACTGCGGGTGCTGCCCGCCCACCGGTCCAGCACCCGCAGCGCCTGCCGGGCCTCCTCCCGGTCACCGGTGCGCACGGCGGCCTCGACGAACTGGGGCGTGGACAGCACCTGCATCACGAGGTGACCCCTGGTGCCCTGCCCCCGGGGCGTGGTGGCCCGCAGCCGCTTGGCCGCGTCGGCGTACCGCCCGGCCGCGAGGTCGGCGTGGGCCAGCGCCCAGTTGCCCAGCGCCTCCGTCGCCCCCAGACCGTGCGCGCCCGCCAGCTCGATGGCGCCCGCGGCCCTGATCGCGCACGTCTCCTCGTCACCCTCCACGGCCGCGGTCAGGGCCAGCCACCCCAGGTGCTGACCGGCGCTGTTGGGCCGGCCGCACTCCTGGGCCAGCCGCAACCCCTCGACCGCGTTGGCGGTGATGGAGGCGTGGCGGCCCGTCCAGATCTCGGCCTGGATCATGAAGTCCAGCACCTGCGGGACCGTGGAGAGCGCCCCGCGGGCGCGGGCCGTCTCCACCGCCCGGTTGCACAGCCGCACCGCCCGCACGTCGTCACCGAGCAGCATGCTGGCCACCCCCGCCCACACCAGCACCGACGGGGTACGCGCCAGGGGCGCCAGCTCCAGCACCCGGCGGAGCGGGGCCGCCGCCTCCCGGTGCCGGCCGCAGAAGGTCGCCGCCGTACCGGCCAGGTACTCGAACATCAGCTGCACGGCCGCGGGGTCGTCCGGGCGGCGCATGGCCTCGGCGCGGCGCGCGATGTCCAGGTAGCGCGTGTTGTCACCGGCCAGGTAGCTCGCCTCGCCCGCCCGGATCAGCACCCGGACGGCCTGCTCGCGGTCCCTGTCCGCCAGCGACTCGGCCACCGCCATGAAGTCGTCCCCGGCGCTGCCGGTCTTCCCGCCGCGCAGCTCCAGGTTGCCGCGGATCAGCTCGGCCTGGCCGCGTACCTCGTCGGAGATCGTCAGCGAGTTCAGGCGGGTGAGCAGCGAGCGGGCGCGACCGGGCAGCCCGGCGTGCCAGGCGCGGCGGGCCGCGGCGGCCAGGCGCGCGGCCCTGACGTCGCCGTGCGCGGTCAGCTCGGCCGCCCGCTCGAACGCCAGGAAGGGGGGCGGGTGACCGCCCTGGGAGCCCGCCGCCGCCGCCGCGGCCGCGGCCAGCTCGTCGGCCAGCGGCCCGGCGGGGCCGTCCAGGGCCGCGGCCCGGTGCCAGGCGCGCCGCAGCCGCTGGTCGTCCCGGCCGAGCACGTCCGCGAGCAGCCGGTGCGCGGCGCGGCGCCGGGCCGGGGAGGCGTGGGCGTAGACCACCGCCCGCATCGCGGGCTCGCGGAAGTCGTAGCGGTCACCGGCGGGCCCGGGCACGCGCACGACCACACCGGCGCACTCGGCGGGCTCCAGCGCGGTCAGCGCGCACTCCGGCTCGGCCGCCGCGGCCAGCGCGGCCGTCTCCAGGTCCGGGTCGGCCGCGAGCAGCAGGAGCACGTCCGCGGTTCCGGCGGGCAGCCGCGCCAGCCGGTCGGCGTACGCGCGCCAGAGCCTGCCGTTCCTGGGCAGCGTCTCGGGAGGTGCGGCGGCACCGGAGATCTGGTCGGGGCCGAGCGAGCGGGCCAGCTCCCGCAGGGCGAGCGGGTTGCCGCGGGCGGTCCGCAGCAGGGACGCCCGCACGTCCTCGGGCAGACCCGGCACCAGGTCGTCCACCACCCGCCCGGCCGCGCCGGCGTCCAGGGCGCCGAGCTCGAACACCGGAATGTCGTCGGGGACGGTGACGTCGTCGTCGGCCCCGAACAGCAGCACGACCGGTTCCCCCGCCAGCCGCCGGGCCGCGAAGAACAGCGCCTCGCGGCTGGGCGCGTCGAGATGGTGGACGTCGTCGATGCAGGCCAGCACCGGTCCGCCGGCGGACGCCAGCAGGTTGAGCACCGCCGCGGGCAGCACCAGCCCGCCGTCGGCCGTGCCCAGCTCCAGCGCCCGCGCCAGCTCCTCCGCCTGGGACGCGGGCAGCTTCGGCAGCCGGTCCGCTATCGGGCGGAGCAGGCCGTGCAGCCCGGCGTACGGCAGGCGCGCCTCGGCCTCGGTGCCGCGCACCCTGAGCACGACGAACCCGTTCCCGCCCCCGCCCGCGTGGCCGCTCGCGCGGTCCGCCGCGACGTCGAGCAGCGTGCTCTTCCCCGTTCCCCGCGCCCCCCGCAGAATCACGGATCCCCCGGATCCGTCGCGGGCGGCGTCGAGTAATCGCAGCAGCGCGTCCTGCTCGGCGTCACGGCCGTGCAACGCCCCTGACGGGGAGGCCGGAGAGGGTGAGGGCATGCCCCAGTGTTACGCCCGCATGTCGGGACTGGAAAGAGTGTGTGACGGAGTTCTGTGCCGTTCTGTATAGATCTGTGCCGGTGCACTCCGTGGCCCGGGGAGGCCGGTGATTTCACCGATGCACGCTGGGTCCCGCGCCCACCGGCATGGGCCTTCGGGGGTGCCGGGGGGTTCCCGAGGGTTCCGTGTTCACTGTGCCGGTCCGGCTCGCCACGTTCGCCGTGTTCGCCGCGCTCGTCGTGTTCGCCGTGTCGGCCGGGCTCGCCGCACTCGCCGTGCCGGTCGCGTTCGCCGTGCCGGTAGCGCTCGCCGTGTCCGCCGCCGGCGGGGGCGCGTCCCGTCCCCGAAGGGGCCCGGCACGGTGGTCCGGTCGTGCCGGGCGCTCCCGTTGACATGATCATGCCAGCGCCCGGCAACTTGCTGACGGCACGCTTTATGGATCGCGCGCCGGGTAATGCACAGAATCAATTGTGCGGGAAAGAGGAGCACAGATCAAGAACTGGAGCTGGAAATGGAGAACGTGACCATTCCGCCGGCGGTGCCGGGCGGTGACGGCACCACGTGGGACTGACCACGACCGGACGGTGAGCTCACCGCCGAACGGATCAGGGCCGAGGTGTCCGCGATTCTCGAAGACCCCTCGGCCGGGCATCCGGAAATCGTGTCATGCGACATCCTGTATTCCGATCACCTGGCTTGGGAAACGAAATGAGCATTCCGGTTCTGCGGCGTTCCGAATGTCATGTCTGGTGGGCGGATCCCCGGCCGCAGCCGGTCGGGGAACTCGCCGCCGTGCTCAGCGAGACCGAGGCGGACAGGGCCGCGCGGCTGCACCGCGAGGAGGACCGGCGCCGCTTCGTCACGGCCTGCTGGCTGCTGAGGACCGTGGTGGCCGCCCAGCTCGGCGTCACCCCCGGCGCCGTCCCCGTCCATCGCCGCTGCCCGGACTGCGGCGGACCGCACGGCCGGCCCCGGATCCTCGGCGCGGAGGGGGCGGCCGACCCGCTGCACGTCTCGGTCACCCACGCCGGGGACCGCGTCGCCGTCGCCGTCTGCCCCTCCGCCCCCGTCGGGGTCGACGTGGAGCCGGTCGAGTCGGCCCCGGTCACGGGGGCGTCCATGTCGCCGGCCGAGCGGGCCGCGCTGCGGGTGCTCCCGCCGTACGGCCGCAGAGCGGGGTTCGCGCGGCTGTGGGTGCGCAAGGAGGCGGCGCTCAAGGCGACCGGGCACGGGCTGCGGGTCCCCCCGGGACGGATCACCGTCAGCGGGCCGCTGGAGCCGCCCGCACTGATCACCTGGCCGCTCGAGATCTCGCCAGCCGAGGTGAAACTCCATACGCTTGACCCCGGCGACGGGTACGTCGGCGCCCTGGCGCTCCTGCCGGGTGATCACGTGATCACGGTGTCGGAGTCCGACGCCACCGACCTGCACCGGACCGCCGTCCCGGCCCCGGTGGGAGCGGGGGCCCGATGACCGATGCCGTTCGCTGACAGGAGGTGATCACCACCGTGAAGAGAGACTTCGTGCTGATTCCCGGCCTGTGGGCGGGCGCCTGGATCTGGGAGCGGGTCACCGGCCTGCTGAGGGATCTCGGCCACCGGGTCCACCCCGTCACCCTGTCCGGGCTGGCCTCCGGGCAGGGCGACCCCGCCGGCGTCGGCCCGGCGACCCACGTCGACGACGTGGTACGCGTCCTGAAGGGCGAGGGGCTGCGTGACGCCGTCCTGGTGGCCCACTGCTACGGCGGCGTCGTCGCCGGCCAGGTCGCCGAGCGTGAGCCCGACCTGGTGGCCCACACCGTGTTCGTGGAGGCGTTCCTGCCGCACGACGGCCGGTCGGTCCTGCACACCTTCCCCGAGAGCATCCGTGCCGGGGAGCTGCGCCTGATCGAGGAGGGCGGGGGCCGCTGGCCGCCTCCCGACGTCTCCGAGGTCGCGGAGGGGCAGGACCTGTCCGAACAGGACGCCCTGCGGCTGGCCGGGCGCCTCGTCGGGCATCCCGGGCGTACGGTGTCCGAGCCCGTGACCCTGCGGCGTCCGCTGTCCGAGCGGCGGGCCACCTACGTCGTGTGCCTGCAGGACCACTTCGGCGAGGACCTCTCCCCGGAGGTCGAGGCCATGCGGGAGGAGCCCGCGTGGACCTTCCGGACGCTCGACACCGGGCACTGGCCCATGGTCTCGGCGCCCGACGAGCTGGTCGTGATCCTGGACGAGGTCGCCGGGCAGACGCCCGGGGAGCACCCGGGCGCCGGTCCCGGGCCTAGATCCAGTTCTGCTCCTTGGCCCGCAGTGCCGCCTGGAAGCGGTTGGTCGCGCCGAGGCGGGCCATGAGGTCGGCGACGTAGCGGCGGTAGGTGCGGACGGACACGTCCATCTGGCGGGCCGCGACCTCGTCCTTGTCGGCGGTGGCGAGCGCGGACAGCACGCGTCTCTCCAGGTCCGACAGGGCGGGGAGCTCCCGGCGCGGCCCGGCGAGGTCGCGGGGAGGCTCGCTGGCCTGCCAGAGGCCGTCGAAGTGGGTGGCCAGCCGGGAGACCAGCCCGGGCTCGCGCACCAGCAGCGCGCCCCGGGAGCTCTCCCGGGGGTCCATGGGGACGACCGCCACGCTCCGGTCGAAGATCACCATGCGGTCCATGGGCTCCTGGGTGACGTGCACCCGTCCTCCCAGGTCGATGACGTCCCGCACGTACGCGGCCATCGCCGGGTGGCGGAGCGCCCGGGGGTGGTAGATCGACTTCACCGTCACGCCGCGCCGCAGCGACCGGGTGTCCAGCGTCCGCGCCGTCTCGATGGCCGCGTCCGACAGCGGTCCGCCCGGGTGCAGGCAGAGGGTCTCCTCGTGGGTGAAGAAGGACAGGTCGTCCAGCTTGCGGCGGACCCGTTCCAGCCCCTCGACCCGCTCGATGAGCGCGGTCGCCGGGGCCTCGCCCCACCGGTGGTCCTCGAAGAAGGAGGCGATGGAGTCGCGCGTCGCCAGGACGCGGCGGATCTCCGCGTTGAGCTCGTCGAGGCGTGCCTCGATCAGCCGTTCGATCCCGATCTGCGGCTCGGTGGCCACCACCCGGTGCCGGTCGGACACGTCGAGCAGCGAGAGCGCGCGCAGGGTCGCGACCGCGGCCTCGACCGTCTCCGGGCCGAGGGGCAGCGCCCGTCCGGCCGCGTCGACGCCCTCGCCGGGGTGCCGCAGGAAGTAGCGGTAGACCTCCTCGGCCTCGGCGGTCATGCCGAGGGCGGAGAAGGCGGACGTCCACCTGGCGGTCCTGGCCTCCTCCGACGCCCGTCCGGCGGTCCGGGCCCCGTCCGGCGTCCACGGGACGGTGCCGCTCTCGTCCGGCGTCCGCGCGGCGGTCCCGTCCAGGTCGGGCCGCGCGGCGCTCCTGTCCGGGGCGGGTCGCGCGGCGCTTCCGTCCCGGCCGGATCGCGCGGCGCTCCTGTCGGGGGCGGGTCGCGCGGCGGAGGGCACGGGGCCGGGCCGCTCACGCGGGCCGCCCGGGGGCGTCTCGCCCGGCACGGTCCGCGGACCGCTCCGGCGATGCTCGCGGATCACCGGCCGGTGCCGTACGGGTTCGGTCACGGATCCGGCGTGGTCACGGTCTTCACGGGTGAGGGGGCTCATGGCGTGGTCCCGAACTCCGGCCGGCGACTCACGAGAGGCCCGCGCGGTGCGCGCGGCGCGTGCGGTGCGCGGGAGACCGGTGCCACGGCCGTGCCGCCCGATTCCGTGCCGCCCGATTCCGTGCGGAGCCGTTCCGGACGGGCCCGGAGGGACCGGGCCGACGCTCGCTCATGGAGGTTCCTCCTTCCACGGATGGGCGTCTCACGGCGGGAACGCCTGTGAGCGCCCTTCGGCGGGCCGGTGCGCCGCTCGCGCCCCGCCGGTTCCCCAGGCCGATTCCCCGCAACGGGCGGGGAATCGGCCGCGGGAATCGTGGCGCCTGATGTCGCGGGTACGATCCCCGCCGTCACGATGATGATTGCGCCAGTTGCCGCGGAACCATTACAGCACGTCCCCCGGACCGGACGTCAACGCGGGAAACCGTTCCGGCAATCCAGAAGAAACGCGCGCCCGGCGCCTCCGGCTCGGCAACCCAGGAGATGCCGGGGAAATGCACCTCCATGACGATGAAGCGGCAACCCGAGAACCGAACGGACGTTTCTTCGGACACTCTCGTAACGAAGACCAAAGAATGACCGGAAGACGGCCCGGCCCTGGGGGAAGGGCACCGCCCGGTCGGTTCCACGCATCACCGAGTCAAACGTGCGGAAATGTGCATCGGTGCGAGAACGGAAGGTTGGAGGGCGGGAAATGAACGAGGCCAGATGGAGGATGGTCGTCGACCGCGAGGGCGTGACGATCGCGGGAGACCGCTTCCGGCTCACGGCGACGCGGCCGTCCCGGGAGCGGGCGGACGCCGTCTCGGACGCCGTCTCGGACGCCGTCTCGGGTACCGCCCCGGGTACCGTCCCGGACGACGCGGACGCGCTGCTCGCGGAGATCGGGCCGCTCGGTGTCGACATGGAGGGCGTCCTGTCCGAGCTACAGACCGTGACCCGGGGTTCCTACGGGCAGTTCTGCGGGCTCTCCCGCGCGCTGGAGATGGTCGGCGAGCGCTGGGGGCTGCTGATCGTCCGTGACCTCTTCACCGGTCCCAAGAGCCTGCCGGAGCTGCGCCGGGGTCTGCCGCGGATGCCGGCCGAGACCCTGACCGTCCGCCTGCGGGAGCTCGAGCACGTCGGGGTCGTCCGGCGCCGGCCCTCGGAGCCGGTGGACGGCCACGCCGCGGACGCGCCCGTCTACGAGCTCACCGAGTACGGCGGACAGCTGGAGCGGGCCGTCGCCGAGCTCAGCCGGTGGGGCGCCCGTTCGCTCGGCGAGCCCCGGCCGGAGGACGTCGTGACGGTGAACTCGATGATCATGGCGTTGCGGACGACGTTCCACCCCGAGGCGGCCCGCGGCCTCACGGCCGGGTACGAGCTGCGCCTCGGTGAGATGGTGCTGCACGCGCGCGTCGAGGACGGCGTCCTCAGCGTCGGCGAGGGTGCCCTTCCCGGTGCCGACCTCGTCGTCGAGCCGGGCCCGCTGCTCCGGGCGCTCATGGCCGGTGAGATCGACCCGGCCGAGGCGATCGAGAACGGAACCCTCCGGATCACCGGCGACCCCGCCCTGATGACCCGCTTCGTGGAGATCTTCACCTTCCGTCCCGAGCCCTCTCTCGTCGGCTCCTGACCCGCGCCGGATCCGCCCTTCCTCGGCGCACCACACCCGCACGCCTCCAGGTCCGAGGACACCGCACCACACCCGCACGCTTCCAGGGCACCGCCGGAGATCCTCCGGCGGTGCCCTCGTCCGTGCCCGGGGAATTCGTCCGTGTCCGGGGAATTCGTGCGCGTCCTCGGTCGTGCGAGCGGGGGAGATGCGTGCGCGTCCTCGTTCGCACGTGTCCTCGTTCGTGCACGTCCTCGTTCGTGCGGGGCGGGGAGAGCGGCACACGGACGGCGGGTCCGCCCGGCCGGATCTCCCCGGCCGGGCGGACCCGTGTGCCCGCGGGCGGGGCGGGTCACCCGGTGGCGCCGCCCGAGGAGGCCATCCGGTCCGCTGTCGTGCGGTCCACGGTCGTCCGGTCTTCGGCGGTGCGGTCCACGGTCGTCCGGTCTTGGGCGCTGCTGCCCACCGCCGTCCGCTCTTCCGCGGTGCGGCCCCCGGAGTTGCGCAGCACCCGGAGCACCAGCCCGGGGCGGAAGAGCCTCTGCGGGGGGTCGACCAGGCCGGCCACCCGGAAGAACGCCTCCGTGACGCCGCCGTCGCGGGCGGCCGCGGCGTGCAGGCGGCTCATGTAGACGTTGCCCAGCCGGGTCTTGAGGCTGCGCGGGCCCTCCACCCCGGGGAAGGCGAGGTCCCCGCCCGCCGAGATCTCCCAGGGCACGTCGATGACGGGGGAGATGTCGCGGAAGAACCGCTGCGGACGCGGCGGCACGCCGAGCCGCAGGTGTTCGCGCAGGACCATCGCCTCCAGTGCCGCCACGGTCATGCCCTGGCCGTACACCGGGTTGAAGCTGCACACCCCGTCGCCCATCACCAGCAGGCCCTCGGGGAAGCGGCGCAGCCGCTCGTAGCGGCGGCGCACGCTCGCCGGGAAACGGAAGGTCACCGGGTCGTCGAGCGGTTCGGCGTCCCGGACCGCCTCGTAGATCTCGGGCGCCGACAGCGACCGGACGAAGGCCAGGAAGCCGTCCGGGTCGGTCGGCGGGTGGTCGCCCAGGATGCCGGTGAGGGAGAGCTGGGAGCTGCCGTCGTGGAGCTTGGGGAAGAACGCGCCGCGCGGGTTCGCCGGTGAGGCGACGGGGTTGATGGACAGGTCGTCGCCGTACGGGTCGGACGAGAGCCGGTAGTGGCGGGTCGTGTAGGCCAGGCCGACCTTGACGCGCTCCTCGCCGGGGCGGTCGTAGCCGAGCTCCTCCAGCCAGACCGGGGTCCGCGAGCCCCGTCCGGTGGCGTCCACCACCAGGTCGGCCTCCAGCACCCGCCCGGGACCGGTCTCGTCCTCCGCGGCCACGCGCACGCCGGTGATCCGCTCCCCGCCCGCGGTGCTGCTCAGGGAGAGCACGGCGTGCCGCTCCAGGAAGGCGACGTTGGGCAGGGCGGCCACGCGGGCGCGGACGCGGGCCTCCAGCACGGGGCGGGTGGCCGAGACGCTCATCAGGCCGCTGCGGGCCGGGCGGAGCCGACGGCCGTTGAAGTACCAGCGCAGGTCGCCCGCGAGGTCGCCGGCGGGCACCCCGGCCGCCGCGAACTCGTCGCCCAGCCCGGGGAAGAGCTCCTCCAGGATCTGCTGGCCGCGGGCGAGCAACGCGTGGGCGTGCCGCCCCTGGGGGACGCCGCGGCGCGGGCCCGTGACCCCCGTCAGGGTGTCGCGGTCCACCACGAGCACGTCGGTGTACGCCTCGGAGAGCACGCGCGCGGCCAGTAGCCCCGCCATTCCTCCGCCGAGCACCACCGCGCGGTTTCCGACATGATCGCTCATCGCTGTCGCCTCCGATGACGCAGGGATAAAGGGCACACAGAGGTGAACGCCGATGACAGGGGATGGCGAGACCTCGGCGAAGGCATCGTCACACCGGGCGCGGGCGTGCCGCATCTCCTGACGTGCCGGTGGCCGGGCGGCGCGGCGGCACGGCAACGGGGAAGTTGAACGACGGCGCGCGCCGGTGTGGCCTGGATCGGCGGGGCCCGGCACCACCGACGGCCCGGGCCCGCGCGTGACCGCGACCGTTCGAATGGAGGACCCATGCCCGAGTCCCGCGCATCGGCGGACACAATCGAGATCAACGTCTGGCTCGCCGACTACCCGTTCCCCACCTACGACGGTGAGGACTTCCTGGCACCCGTGCGCAGGAGGGCGGAGGAGTTCGGCGTGGCGCACCCGGGGTACCGCGTCGTCATCCGCGAGGTGCCGTTCCCGGCGATGGCCCAGGAGGTCGCCAGGGCCGTCGAGGACGGCACCCCGCCGGACGTCGCAGGCTACTACGCGAGCGCGGGCCGCACGGTCCTGGACACGCTCGGCCCGGACGGCCGGCCGCTGTTCACCCCCGTGGGCCGGGCCATCGGCGGGCGCACCGAGATCCTCGGCGAGCCGGTCGTGGTCGACGACCTGATCCCCGCCGTCCGCGCCCACCACTCGCGGGGCGGCGAGCTGCTGTCCATGCCGGTGAGCGCCACGACGTTCCTGCTCTACGCCAACCGCACGCTGCTGGCAGAGGCCGGCGTGACCGGGATCCCGCGGACCTGGGAGGAGGTCGAGGACGCGTGCGAGGCGGTCGCCCGGCTGCGCGGGGGCCCGGCCATCACCTGGGCCGACCACGGCTGGCTGTTCCAGCAGGCGCTCGCGGCGCAGGGCGGCCCGCTGGCCGACAACGACAACGGCCGCTCCGGCCGGGCGCGGACCGTCGACCTGGCCTCCAAGGAGATGCTGGCCTGGGTGGAGTGGTGGCGGAGCATGCACGCGCGGGGGTACTACCTGCACACCGGGGCCGTCGCCGACTGGATGGGCACCTTCCAGGCGTTCGCCGGCGGGCGGGTCGCGTTCCTCCTCGACTCCTCCAAGTCCGCCCAGGAGATCGTCGGAGCGGGCGCGGCGGCCGGGTTCGAGGTGGCGGTGGGCCGCATGCCGTACAACGGGGACGTCCCGTACGTGGGCAGCGCGGTATCGGGGGACTCCCTGTGGCTGGCCGACGGCCTCGACGAGGCCACGCGGGACGGGGCTCTCGCGTTCATGCAGTACCTCGCCTCTCCCGCCAACGCCGCGGCCTGGCACCGGGCCACCGGCTTCGTCCCGGTCACCGGCGCCTCGGCCGACCTGCTGGAGAAGGAGGGCTGGTTCGACGAGCACCCGCACCAGCGCGTGGCGGTCGAGCAGCTGCGGGCGTCGGACTGCTCGCCGGCGGCGCTGGGCCCGCTGGTCGGTGACGTCGCCGCGATCCACGCCGCCCTGACCGGGGCCATGGAGGACGTGCTCACCGGCGGCGCGGACCCGGCCGCCCGCTTCGCCCGCGCCACCGAGGAGGCGCAGCGGGCGCTCGACGACTACAACGCCGACTGCGCCGGGCCCGCCCCCCGCACGCCCCGGCGCCTGGTCATCGACTGACCCTCCCGGGAGCGTCACGCGGCTCCGCCCGGCCCTCGGTGAGGGGCCGGGCGGAGCCGCGGGCCGTACGGGACCGAAGGACGGGCGGAGCGGGCGGGGCCGCCCGTCACGCCCAGGGGGCCATCGGGTACCAGGGGATGATCTCCCGGCGGGCGAGGATCCGCACGTCCCAGTACAGCAGGGTGAAGACGCCGGCCACGATGAACGCCGCCCCGGTGACGACCGCGATCCGGCCGGGCCTGGCGGTCAGCCAGCGGTGCACGCGCCCGCCCGTGCCGAGCGCCAGGATCAGGAAGAGCACCGCCACGACCACGATGTTGCCGATCGACTGGAGCATGAAGGCCAGCGCCCCGTACAGCGGGTCGTGTCTCTCGGCGGTGTCGCGGAACAGCTGCCGGAACAGGCCGAACGGCCGGCCGACGAGGAACGCCCCGATCAGCGCGCCCATGACGACCATGCGGGCGTGGGGGAAGCGGCGCGAGATCCGCTCCAGCGGGTCGGGGACGATGCCCAGCGCGGCCAGACCCTGGTAGAGCAGGATCAGCCCGATCACGCCGAAGACCACCATCGCCTGGACCAGCCGGGGGGACATCCCCGGGCCGGAGGGGGTGGTGAGGAACTGCGGCATGCCGGTACCGGCCAGGGCGGCCACGACCCCGTAGATCCCCGAGACGGTCAGCATGCCGGCCGCCATCCAGCCCAGCGGGCGGAGCGTCCCGAGCAGCCGGGCCTTCAGCGGGCGCCCGGCGCCCAGCAGCGGCGCGACGGCTCCCAGGGCGGCGATGTTGCAGGCGGTGAACGTACCGGCCAGGCCGGTGGCGAACGCGAACGCGATCCCGGACAGCAGGCCCGTGATCGGGGTGGCGTCGGCGTCGCGGCCGAGGACGGCGTCGGCGACGGTCCCGCCGATCGCGTGGTCGACGAACTCGGCCGACCAGACGACGGTGAGCAGGAACCCGGCCAGCGCGCTGAGCAGGACCACCTTCCACGGGCGCCGGACGGCGGGCCCGGCGGGCAGCGGGGCGGACGGCTCCGGTGCGGCGGGCGGCCCGGAAGGCCCGGACAGCCCGGAAGGTCCGGACGGTCTGGACGTGGTGGACGCGGGGGACGTGGTCGACACGGTCGTGCTCCCTTCGAAGCGGTTCTCGGACGGGGCGGGACGGGACCGGTCGTGGGGGACCCGGCCCGGGTGCGGGGCCGCGGGGCACCCGGGCCGGGCGCGGGCAGGTCGCGGGCAGGTCGCGGGCAGGGGCACCGGTGGTCCGGTGGGGATCAGAGGGGGATGTTGCCGTGCTTGCGCTGCGGCTGGGCGGCGCGCTTGTCCTCCAGGGCGGCCAGCCACCGGGCGACCGCGGCCCGGGTCTCCACGGGGTCGATGACGTCGTCGACCAGCCCTCGCTCGGCGGCGTAGTGCGGGTGGACGAGCCGCTCGGTGTACTCGCGCACCAGCTCGGCGCGCAGCGCCACCGGGTCCTCGGCGGCGGCCAGCTCCCTGCGGTGGATCACGTTCACCGCGCCCTCGGCGCCCATCACCGCTATCTCGTTGGTCGGCCAGGCCAGGGAGACGTCGGTGCCGATGGAACGCGAGTCCATCACGATGTAGGCGC
Source organism: Streptosporangium sp. NPDC050148 (assembly GCF_055586505.1). Taxonomy (NCBI): domain Bacteria; kingdom Bacillati; phylum Actinomycetota; class Actinomycetes; order Streptosporangiales; family Streptosporangiaceae; genus Streptosporangium; species Streptosporangium sp. NPDC050148. The sequence goes on from NZ_JBVJIA010000002.1 coordinate 318,002, forward strand.
CGCCGTACGCCTTGCGCACGATCACCTGGATGCGCGGCACGGTGGCCTCGCAGTAGGCGTACAGCAGCTTGGCGCCGTGACGGATGATCCCGGAGTGCTCCTGGTCGACGCCGGGCAGGAAGCCGGGCACGTCGACGAGGGTCACCAGCGGGATCCCGAAGGCATCGCAGAACCGGACGAAGCGAGCGGCCTTCTGCGAGGCGGCGGAGTCGAGCGCGCCGGCGAGCGTCAGGGGCTGGTTGCCGACCAGGCCGACCACCCGGCCGTCGAGGCGCGCCAGGGCGCAGACGACGTTCTTCGCCCAGCCCTCGCCGATCTCCAGGAACTCGCCGTCGTCCACCAGCTCCGCGATGACCTCCCCCATGTCGTACGGCCTGTTCGGCTCCACCGGGACGATCTCGGCCAGGCGGGGCCGCAGGTCCTCGGTGGCGCCGCGGGGCGGACCGGCCGGCGGGAGGTCCAGGTTGTTGGAGGGCAGCAGCGACAGCAGGTACCGCAGGTCCTCGAAGCAGCTCTCCTCGTCGTCGTGGACGAACGTGGCGACTCCCGAGCTGCCGCCGTGCACCTCGGCGCCGCCGAGCTCGGCGTGGGTGACGCGCTGGCCGCTGACCGCGGCGACGACGTCCGGGCCGGTCAGGTACATCTGCGCGGTGTCGCGCACCATGAAGGTGAAGTCGGTCAGCGCGGGGGAGTAGGCGGCACCGCCCGCGCACGGGCCCAGCACGACGCTGATCTGGGGGATCACGCCGGAGGCTGCGACGTTGCGGCGGAAGATGCCCCCGTAGCCGTCGAGGGCCATCACGCCCTCCTGGATGCGGGCGCCGCCGCTGTCGTTCAGCGCGACGATCGGTGACCCGGTGGCCAGCGCCAGGTCCATCACCTTGTGGATCTTCGCGGCGTGCGCCTCGCCGAGCGATCCGCCGAAGACCGTGAAGTCCTGGGCGTAGACGAACACCCGGCGGCCGTCCACCGTGCCGGACCCCGCCACCACCCCGTCGGTGTACGGCCGGTCGTCACGCCCGGCCAGCTCCTGTCCCCGGTGGCGGCGGTACATCTCGATCTCGGTGAAGGAGCCCTCGTCCAGCAGCAGGCCGAGCCGCTCGCGGGCGGTCCGCTTGCCGAGGCGGTGCTGCCGCGCGACGGCCTCGCTCCGGCCGGCGACGATGCCGTCGCGCAGTTCGCGGTGCCGCCTGCGGAGCATCGGCATCGGCATCGGCATCGAGCGGGGGAGCGGGTCCGTGGCCGCGCCGTCCGCGTCCACCCGGCCGGAGCGGTGCCCGTTCGCCGGTCTGCCGGGGGGCCGCGCGGCGGGTTCGGCCGGCCGTACGCCGGGTTCGGCCGGCCGGGCGGCAGGTGCGAGATCGACCTCGGAGACGGTCATCGGGGGTACTCCTTCCTCGGTTGCCTGCGGCGTCCCGGGCGTCCCCCAGCATCGGCCGTCCCGCGCGGGCCGGGCATCTCGGCGCATGCTCAGCCGCGGGAGGCGGCCCTGGTTCGGCACGCGGGAAGTTGTCGGCCGGTACGGGGCGGCCCACAATCCCAGGCGATGGATCGGCGAGGCGCCGCGGCCCGCGGATCGGACGGGCCGCCCGGCGCGACACGGACGGAGGTCGACGCATGACGTCTCACTCGGTTCTCGCGAACCGTCCCGCAGGACGGCTCGCGAGTCTCAACGCCGAGTACCACAGGGTGGCGCTGGGCGCGTTCATGGTGGTGGTCGTGGCCCACTGGGCCGAGCACCTCGCCCAGGCGGCCCAGGTGTACGTGCTGGGCTGGCCGCTCCCCGAGGCCCGCGGGGTGCTCGGGGTGCCGTTCCCCTGGCTGGTCACCTCGGAGTGGATGCACTACGGCTACGCGCTGCTGATGCTGGCCGGGTTCCTCCTGCTGCGGACGGGCTTCACCGGCAGGGCCCGGACGTGGTGGAACGTGGCGCTGGGCATCCAGGTCTGGCACCACTTCGAGCACCTGCTGCTGCTCCTGCAGGCACTGACCGGCACCCACCTGCTGGGCCGTCCCACCCCGGTCAGCATCCTCCAGCTCGCCTTCCCCCGCATGGAGCTCCACCTGTTCTACAACGCGGTGGTCTTCGCGCCCATGGTGGTCGCGATGATCATGCACCGCAGGCCCCGTCCCGCCGAGCGCTCCCTGATGCGGTGCGCCTGCGCGGCACAGGCCGGGTGATGAGCACCGCGACCCGCGGGCGTCCCCCCGCGCCGGTCCCGGGGCGCCCGCCGGCGTCCGGGAGCAGGCGCCCCTCGGCCTTCGGCGTGCTCACGGCGCTGGTCGGGGTGTTCCTGCTCTACCTGACGGTGCCCGGCGTCGGCCCGGCCGTCCGGGCCGCGCGGGCCGACGGCGTCCCGGGCCACTTCACGGCCCGGGAGGTGACCTGCGTGCGGCACCCCGGGCACGAGTCGTGCACGTGGACGGGGGAATTCCGCTCCGGCGACGGCACGATCCACCGGCGGGGGGTCGCGCTGTACGGCAGCGACCGGGAGTCGCTGCGTCCCGGGCAGGTGACCGCGGCCGTCGACGTCGGGCGGCCGTACCGGGTGTACGGCCCCGGCGGCTCGCGCGAGTGGGTGTTCACCGCGCTGCTGCTGGCGGCCGGTCTCGGCCTGCTCGCCCACCCCTTCGTGCGGGCCCGGCGCGGGGCGTGACCCGCGCAGTCTGCGAGATGCGCGCCGGCGGCCCGGCGGACGACGATCGCTGGGTCGCCATCGGCGATCCGTCCGGTGGCGGGCCGTCCGGTTGTGAAGGAGGCATGATGCCGACCGTTCTCGGATCCCTGCGCAGGCTCCTGCTGACCCCCTCGCTGCGCGACGTGACCTTCGAAAGGCGCGGTTTCCCCGTCACCCCCTCGGAGACCACGCGACGGCTGGAGATGATCCCGCAGAGCGTCGTCTGCGGATTCGAGTGGGGCATCGACTGCCGCGAACCGTGGGAGGTCGAGCGCCGGGTGGACCTCGTCGCCCCGGAACTGCGCGGTTTCGCGTACGAGGGGGTGACGATGGCCTTCACCGTCCTGGACGCCATGGGGCCCGGGCGCGGGACCCGCACCCGGGACCTGCTGCTCGGGGCGGGAGCGCCGCACCTCTTCCTGGCCTACATCGGGATCGGCTTCGCCATGGCCAGGCTCCCCCGGCCGCTGTGGAAGAAGGTGGTCCCCGACATCGACGGCTCGCCGTACCACCCGACGATGACCTGGCTGGCGGTCGACGGCTACGGGTTCGACCGGGCCTACTTCGACACGCGGCGCTGGATCGGCGAGCAGCGGGTGCCCGAGCCGTACCCGTGGGCCGGGGCGCCGGAGTACTTCCCCCGCGCCGTCGACCAGGGGATCGGCCGCGCGCTGTGGTTCGTGCACGGGGCACGGCCGGACGCCGTCGCCTCGGCGGTGGAGCGGTTCGCCTCCCACCGCCGGGCCGACCTGTGGAGCGGCGCCGGTCTGGCGGCGGCCTTCGCCGGGGGCTGCGACGCCGAGGGGCTGGCGGCGCTGCGCCACGCGGCCGGGGAGCACCGGCCGGAGCTCGCCCAGGGCGCGGTGTTCGCGGTCAAGGCCCGCCACCACGCCGGGCCGGTGCCCGCGCACACCGAGACGGCCGCGGCGGTGCTGGCGGACCTGTCGGTCGAGTCGGCCGCCGCGCTCGCCGACGCGGGGGTGGCCGAGTACGGGACGGCGGCCACGGCGGGCCGGGAGGTCCCCTACGAGCTGTGGCGCCGTCGCGTGCACGCCCACTTCCGGGATACCGCCCGCACCCCGCGCTGAGCCCTGTCCCGCACCGGGTTCCGTCCCGTACCCGCGCCGGGTCCGCGCCGGGTCCGCGTCCGATGTGCGCCGGATCCGTCCCGCACCGGGTTCCGTCCCGTACTCGCGCCGGGTCCGCGCCGAAGCGTGTGCCGGCGTACGCGCCGAGGCGCGCGAGCGTGCTGACGCTGTAGGCCATTCATGGACATCGTGGTTCGTGCGCCTTTTATGTGGTTTCTCCGGTCAGCACATTCGAAGTAGACGGAATATCCCCATAAACACGTACATTCCCGTTGGATCACCCAATGCGACATGAAGGGTCGGGGAGAACATTGGCCGGTTCATGGCGCGCGTTGAGGCGAAAGTTAATCACCCCGAACGCCTCCGCCGCATCACTCGAAGTCCGGGGATTTCACCGGAAGAACGCCGACGCCCAGGAATTGCTGGAGACGATCGGCCGTACTTTCCTGGCCGGTTACGCGTACGCGGCCGAGGCCCGCACGCCGGCCGAGGCGGAGAGGGACCTGGAGGGGGTGCCGGTCCGCTTCCGCGGCTTCGCCTACGAGGGCGCCGCGATGGCCATGGCCGTCATGGACGGCCTGTCGGTCGGTCGCGGCGGCCGCTTCGCCCGGTTCGTGGAGGGCCCTGGCCGTGACCACGTCTACATGGCCTACGTCGGGGCCGGATGGGCCATGGCCCGGCTGCCCCGGTTCCGCTGGTCCAGGATCGGCACGTTCGACCCCCTGCTGCAGTGGCTCGTCCTGGACGGCTACGGCTTCCACCAGGCCTACTTCCACACCCGCAGGTACGTGCACGAGCAGTACCGGCCCGACCGCTTCCCCTGGCCGTCCGGCGGCCCCGGGTGGTACGTGCCCCGTGCCATCGACCAGGGCATCGGGCGGGCCATGTGGTTCGTCGGCGGCGCCGACGCGAAGGTCGTCGCCGACATGATCGACCGGTTCCCCGAGGCCCGCCACGCCGACCTGTACAGCGGCGCCGGGCTGGCCGCCACCTACGCCGGCGGCGCCGGCGAGGAGGAGCTCGCCGAGTTCCTGCGGCGCTCCGGGACCCACCGTCCCCAGGTCGCGCAGGCCTGCGTGTTCGCGGCCGAGGCCCGCGTCCGCGCCGGCCTCGTCGTACCGCACACCGGGGTCGCGACCGAGGTCTTCTGCGGCATGACGCCGGAACAGGCCGCGCAGGTCAGCCGCGACGTCCGGCCCGACGGGCCCGCCCCCGAGGGGGAGACGCCCGCCTACGAAGTCTGGCGGCAGCGCGTCGCCGCCCAGTTCCTGTCCGCAGGGAGGTGCTAACACGTGTCCGCGACAACCGGCCTGCTCCGCAGGTACGCGGCCAGCGTCGTCGCCGTCGTGCTCGCGGCGACCATGTTCGTCCTGGCCCGCCAGCCCGAGCCGTCCTCGGCCGAGACCTCGGCCATGAGCGGCAGGTACGGGTTCACGCCCATGTCGATCTCCATGCCCGGGGGTTTCCCGCAGAAGACGATCCGCAAGGTCAACAAGGCCTACAAGGACATCGACGCCTGGATCTCCTCGGTGGGCGCCGGGATCGCCATGAACGACCTCGACGGTGACGGCCTGTCCAACGACCTGTGCGTCACCGACCCGCGCATCGACCAGGTCGTGGTGACGCCGACCCCCGGCCGGGGAGCCGCGCGGTACGCGCCCTTCGCGCTGGACGCCGCCCCGCTGCCGATGAACGACGTCATCGCCCCGATGGGCTGCGCCCCCGGCGACTTCAACGAGGACGGCCGCACCGACCTGTTCGTCTACTACTGGGGCCGCACCCCGGTGATCTTCCTGGCCAAGGCCGCGCAGGACGAGCGGATCACGCTCGCCAGGGACGCCTACCAGCCGGTCGAGGCCGTGCCCGGCGCCAACTCCACCGCAGGCCGCTACACCGGGCCGCAGTGGAACTCCAACGCCGTCGCGATCGCCGACTTCGACGGCGACGGCCACGAGGACGTCTACGTCGGCAACTACTTCCCGCACGGCCCGGTCCTGGACGAGACCAAGGACGGCGGGGTGATGAACCGCTCGCTGTCCAACGCCTCCAACGGCGGCAAGGACTACATCCTGCGCTGGTCGGCCGCGGGCCCCGGCGGCGCGCCCACCTACCAGGTGCTCGACGACGTCCTGCCGAGCGACATCTCCGGCGGCTGGGTGCTGGCCTCCACCGCGGGCGACCTCGACGGCGACATGCGCCCCGAGCTGTACATCGCCCAGGACCACGGGCCCGACGCGCTGCTGCACAACCGCTCCGCTGCCGGAAAGATCGTCTTCGCCCCGGTGCGCACCCCCCGCGACGGCACGGTGCCCAAGTCCAAGCGGGTCGGCGCCGACTCCTTCAAGGGCATGGGCATCGACTTCGGCGACCTGAACGGCGACGGCGTGTACGACATGTTCGTCAGCAACATCACCACGCCGTTCGGCATCCAGGAGAGCAACTTCCACTTCCTGTCCACGGCCCGCAACACCGACGAGCTGCGCAAGGCGCTGACCCGCGGCGAGGCGCCCTGGAAGGACCACAGCACCGAGGCCGGCACCGCCTGGTCCGGCTGGGCCTGGGACGTCAAGACGGCCGACTTCGACAACGACGGCACGCTGGAGATCGCCCAGACGAACGGGTTCGTCAAGGGCGAGGTCAACCGCTGGCCGCAGCTGCAGGAGCTCGCCGCGGCCAACGACGGCGTCGTGGAGAACCCGCGCTCGTGGCCCAACGTCCGCGAGGGCGACGACATCGCCGGCAGCCAGCGGCTGGCCTTCTTCGCCAAGGGCGAGAACGGCCGGTACGCCAACCTGTCCGAGAGCCTGGGCCTCGCCGTCCCGGTGCCCACCCGCGGCATCGCCGTGGGCGACGCCGACGGTGACGGCCGGCTCGACCTCGCCGTCGCCCGGCAGTGGGACGCGCCCGTCTTCTACCACAACCAGAGCCCGTCCTCCGGCGCCTTCCTGGGCCTCCGGCTGACCCACGACGGGCCCGAGCAGGCACCGGGCTCCCCGGTGGTCGGCGCGCAGGTGACCGTGACCACGCAGGACGGCCGCAAGCTCCTCGGCCGGGTCGACGGCGGCAGCGGTCACTCCGGGAAGCGCAGCCACGACGTCCACATCGGCCTGGGCGAGAACGTCACCGGGCCCGTCCAGGTGCACCTGTGCTGGCGCGACCGGAGCGGCCAGGTGCGTGAGCAGGTTCTCCGGCTGAGCCCCGGGTGGCACTCCCTGCGGCTCGGCGAGCAGGCAAGGGAGAGGTGAACATGTCCCCGACGAGTCCCAGCGCGCCGCCGCGGCACGACCCCAAGGTCACGACCGCGCTGCGCAGGTTCGCGATCTCGATCACGATCTTCAACATCTTCGGCTACACGCTGCTCGGCTTCGAGCAGCCCTGGACCTGGCCCTTCGTCGCCCTCGCCACCGGGTACGCCGTGGAGATCGGCCTGGAGTACATCGGCGCGCGCGGCGAGGGGCGGGCGCCGCGTTACCGGGGCGGCGGGTTCAAGGGCCTGATGGAGTTCCTCTACCCGGCCCACATCACCTCCATCGCCATGAACATGCTGATCTACGTCAACGACCAGATCCTCACGATGATGTTCGGCGTGGTCGTGGCGGTCGGCGCCAAGTGGGTGCTGCGCGCCCCGGTCAGGGGCCGGCTCCGGCACTTCATGAACCCGTCCAACTTCGGCATCGCCGTGCTGCTGATCCTGTTCCCCTGGGTCAGCATCGCCCCGCCGTACCACTTCACCGAGAACGTCTCCGGCCCGATCGACTGGCTGGTCCCGGCGATCATCATCACCACCGGCACCCTGCTCAACGCCAAGCTCACCGGCCGGATGTGGCTGATCGCCGGATGGCTGGGCGGCTTCGTGCTGCAGGCGGTCGTGCGCGGCGTCGTCCTCGACAACTCCATCACCGGGACGCTGGCCACCATGACCGGCGTGGCGTTCATCCTCTTCACCAACTACATGATCACCGACCCGGGCACGACGCCGTCCAGGCCGCACTCCCAGGTCGCCTTCGGCCTCGGCGTCGCGGTGCTGTACGGGGCCATCACCGGCGCGGGCATCGCCTACGGCCTGTTCTTCGCCACCGCGGCCGTCTGCCTGATCCGCGGTCTGTTCCTGTGGTCGCTGCACTTCGTCGAGCGGGCCGGTGAGCGGCGCGCGATGGAGGGCCTCGGCCTGGGCGACCGCCTGCCCGCCCCCGGGACCGCGGCACCCGCGGCCGCGGCCGGCGGCGCCGACGGACGGGGCTCGGTGAACGGTCATCGGGAGGTCGTGTCAGCATGACGCGGATAGCGGTCGTTGGAATGGCGTGCCGGTACCCGGACGCCACCTCGCCCAGGCAGCTGTGGGAGAACGCGCTGGCGGGCCGGCGCGCCTTCCGCCGGTTGCCCGACGAGCGCATGCGGCTCGACGACTACTGGGACGCCGCCCCCTCCACCCCCGACCGGACCTACGCCCGCCACGCCGCGGTCATCGAGGGCTACGAGTTCGACCGGGTCGCGTACAAGATCCCGGGGAGCACGTACCGTTCGACCGACCTGACGCACTGGCTGGCGCTGGACATGGCCGCGCAGGCCCTTACCGACGCCGGGTTCACCGGCGGGGAGGGCCTGCCCAGGGAGCGGACCGGCGTGGTCGTGGGCAACACCCTCACCGGCGAGTTCACCCGGGCCAACCTCATGCGGCTGCGCTGGCCGTACGTGCGGCGCGTCGTCGGCGCCGCCCTGCGGGAGGCCGGCTGGGAGGACGAGCGCACGGCGGCCTTCCTCGCGGACGTGGAGGAGGCCTACAAGCGGCCGTTCCCGCCGGTGGACGAGGACACCCTCGCCGGCGGGCTGGCCAACACCATCGCCGGGCGCATCTGCAACCACTTCGACCTGGGCGGCGGCGGGTTCATCGTCGACGGGGCGTGCTCGTCGTCGCTGCTGTCGGTGTCCACCGCGTGCCGGATGCTGGCCGACGGCGAGCTGGACGTCGCCGTCGCCGGAGGGGTCGACCTGTCCATCGACCCCTTCGAGATCATCGGGTTCGCCAAGACCGGCGCCCTGGCCAAGGGGGAGATGCGCGTCTACGACCGCGGCTCCAACGGCTTCTGGCCGGGCGAGGGCTGCGGGATGCTCGTGCTGATGCGCGAGGCCGACGCCGCCGACCGGCGGGTCTACGCCTCCATCGCCGGCTGGGGCATCTCCTCCGACGGCAAGGGCGGCATCACCCGGCCCGAGGCCGAGGGGTACCGGCGCGCGCTGCGCCGGGCCTACGACAAGGCCGGCTTCGACATCGGCACCGTGGAGCTGTTCGAGGGCCACGGCACCGGCACCCCGGTCGGCGACGCCAACGAGCTCACCGCGCTGTCGGAGGCGGTACGGGAGAGCCGGTCCGGCGACGGCTCCGCCCGCCCCCCGGTGATCGGCTCCATCAAGGGGATGATCGGGCACACCAAGGCCGCGGCCGGGGTGGCGGGCCTGATCAAGGCCGTGATGGCCGTGCACGAGGAGGTGCTGCCCCCCGCCACCGGCTGCGTCGAGCCCCACCCCCTGCTGACCGAGGAACCGGCGCTGCGCGTGCTGCGCAAGGCCGAGCCGTGGCCCGAGGGCGCCCCGGTGCGGGCCGGTGTCACCGCGATGGGCTTCGGCGGCATCAACACCCACATCGTCCTGGACAAGGCCGGTCCGCGGCGCCGCGCCGTCCTGTCCGCCCGCACCAGGGAGCTGGCGGCGTCGGTGCAGGACACCGAGCTGCTGCTGGTCGACGCGGCCTCCCCCGGGGAGCTGCGCGACCGGCTGACGCGGCTGGCCGGTTTCGTGCCGAAGCTGTCCTACGCCGAGCTGGCCGACCTGGCCGTCGGCCTCCAGCGGGACCTGCGCGACCTGCCCTGGCGGGCGGCCGTGGTCGCCTCCTCCCCCGAGGACGCCGAGGCCCAGCTGGCGAAGGTGCTCACGGCGCTGGAGGCGGGCGAGACCACCCTGTTCGCGCCGGACGGCCGGGCCTTCCTCGGCAGGACCTCCGGCGTGGGCCGGGTCGGCTACCTCTTCCCCGGCCAGGGGTCGGGCCGCGGCACCAGCGGCGGGGCCCTGCGGCGCCGTTTCGCCGAGGTCGAGGAGGTCTACGCCAAGGCGGCCCTGCCCTGTGGCGGCGACACCGTGGCGACCGCGGTCGCCCAGCCCCGGATCGTCACCGGCTCGATGGCCGGGCTGCGGGCCCTGTCGCTGCTGGGCATCGACGCCGCCGTCGGCGTCGGGCACAGCCTCGGGGAGATCTCCGCCCTGCACTGGGCCGGGGCCATGGACGAGGACGCCCTGCTGCGCACGGCCGCCCTGCGCGGCCGGCTGATGACCGAGCACAGCACCCCGGGCGCGATGGCCGGCATCGCCGCGGCACCGGACACGGTGACGGCCCTGGCCGCGGACCTGCCCGTCGTGGTCGCCGGGTACAACGGCCCCGCCCAGACGGTGGTGGCCGGGCCGGTCGACGCGATCGAGGCCATGGGCCGCCGGGCCGGGAACGCGGGCCTGCGGTGGACCCGGCTGGCGGTCTCGCACGCCTTCCACTCGCCGCTGGTGGCCCCCGCGGCCGACGCCCTGGGCGCCGCCCTGGCCCAGGAGACCTTCCGCCCGGTCGAGCGGCGCGTCGTCTCGACCGTGACCGAGCGGGAGCTGCCGGCCGACACCGACGTCGCGGCGCTGCTGCGGCGGCAGATCACCGAACCGGTCCGGTTCGTCCAGGCGGTGGAGATCGCCGCCAAGGACGTGGACCTGTTCGTCGAGGTCGGCCCGGGGCGGGTGCTCACCGGGCTGGCGTCCGCGGCGACCGGCGTGCCGTCGGTGGCGCTGGACACCGACGACGAGTCGATCCGCGGGCTGCTGAGGGTGGCCGCCGCCGCCTACGTCACCGGCGTCCCCCTCGACCACGGGGCCCTGTTCCACGGCCGGCCGAACCGGCCGCTGGAGGTCGGTGCCGAGCTGACGTTCTTCGCCAGCCCGTGCGAGCAGGCGCCGCAGGTCCTCGTCGGCGCCGCCGGGCCGGTCGTCCCGGCGGACGCGCCGGCCCTGACGTCCCCCCGGACCCCGGCGGACCCGGCGTCCCCTGCGATCCCGGCGTCCCCGCCGGAGCCGGCGGGGGACGACGAGGGCCTCTCACCGCTCGAACTGCTGCGGCGCCTGGCGGCCGAGCGGGCCGAGCTGCCGCCGGAGATGGTCCGCGACGACAGCCGCCTCCTGGACGACCTGCACCTGAGCTCGATCACCGTCGGGAAGGTCGTGGAGGAGGTCGTCCAGCGGCTCGGCGGCGCGGCCGGGGTGATGCCCGGCAACTACGCCACCGCCACCGTCGGGGAGCTGGCCGAGGCCATCGAGGAGCTGGCCGAGAACGAGCCGGGCGCCGGGAGCGGCCAGGCACCCCAGGTGGAGGGGGCCGCGCCGTGGGCCCGCGCCTTCGCCGTGGAGCTCGACGAGGCACCGCCGCCGGCGCGCACCGAGTACCGGGAGCCGGGCGGATGGCGGGTGCACGCACCCGACGGCCACCCGTTCGCCGAGGAGCTGCGCCGCGCCCTGCAGGAGGCGGGCGTCGGCCGGGGCACCCTCGTCTGCCTGCCCCCCGGCTGCGCCGAGCACGACCTGCGCCTGGCGCTCCAGGGGGCCAAGGCGGCGCTCGGCGACGAGCCGGGCAGCCGGTTCGTCCTGGTCCAGCACGGCCGTGGAGCGGCCGGCCTGGCCAAGACGCTCCGCCAGGAGGCCCCCCACCTGGCGGTGACCGTCGTGCACCTGCCCGAGGCGGGCCTGCCCGCGCGCACGGCCGTCGAGCGGGTGGTCGCGGAGGTGGCCGCCACCTCGTCCTACGCCGAGGCGCACCACGACGCCGACGGCGCGCGACGGGTGCCGAGGCTGCGGACCCTGCCGGTCAGGGCGGCCGACCCGCGCCCGCCGCTCGACGGCACGGACGTGCTGCTGGTCACCGGGGGAGGCAAGGGCATCACCGCCGAGTGCGCGCTGGCCACCGCCTCCGCCTACGGCGCCAGGCTGGCCGTGCTGGGCCGCTCCGACCCCGGCCGGGACGAGGAGCTGGCCGCCAACCTGCGCCGGATGACCGACGCCGGTGTGACCGTACGGTACGTGCGGGCCGACGTGACCGACCCCGCCCAGGTGCGCCGGGCGGTCGCCGAGGTGGTCGGGGAGCTGGGGCCGGTCACCGCCGTGCTGCACGGCTCCGGCCGCAACGAGCCCGGCGCGCTCGCCGGCCTCGACACCGAGGCGTTCCGGCGTACCTTCGCCCCCAAGGTCGACGGCCTGCGGGCCGTGCTGGACGCGGTCGACCCGCAGGCCCTGCGGCTGCTCGTCACGTTCGGCAGCATCATCGGCCGGGCCGGGCTGCGCGGCGAGGCGCACTACGCGACCGCGAACGAGTGGCTGGCCCACCTCACCGAGGAGTGGGGCCGCACCCACCCGCACTGCCGCACCCTGTGCATGGAGTGGTCGGTCTGGTCGGACGTCGGGATGGGCGAGCGGCTGTCGGTCATCGAACCGCTGCTCCGCGAGGGCATCACCCCGATCTCCCCCGAGCAGGGGGTGCGGATCATGCGCCGGCTGCTGGAGGACCCCGGGACACCCGCCACGGTGGTGATCAGCGGCCGTACCGGGACGATCGACACGATCGGCCACGCCCGGCAGGACCTGCCCCTGCTGCGCTTCACCGAGCGCCCGCTGGTCCACTACCCCGGTGCCGAGCTGGTCACCGAGGCCGAGCTCAACCCCGGCACCGACCTCTACCTCGCCGACCACGGCCTCGACGGGAACCTGCTGTTCCCCGCGGTGTTCGGCATGGAGGCCATGGCGCAGGCCGCGGCGGCGGTGACCGGCCGCGACACGCTCCCGGTGATCGAGGAGGCCGAGTTCCTGCGGCCCATCGTCGTCTCACCGGACGCGACCACCACGATCAGGATCGCGGTGACCGTCACCGACGACGACACCGTCCAGGCGACGATCCGCAGCGCGGAGAGCGTGTTCGCCACCGACCACTTCCGGGCCCGGCTGCGCTTCGGCGACACCGCCGTGCCGCAGGGACCGCCCGAGCAGGCCGGCGACGACCTGCCGGACGTGCCGCTGGACCCGGCGAGCGAGCTGTACGACGGCCTGCTGTTCCAGGGGCGTCGCTTCCAGCGCCTGCGGCGCTACCACCGGGCCGCGGCGCGTCACGTCGACGCCGACGTCGAGGCGACCGACGCCACCGACTGGTTCGCCGGCTTCCTGTCCGGGGAACTGCTCCTGGGCGACCCGGGTGCCCGTGACGTCTTCATGCACGGCAACCAGGTCTGCGTGCCGGACGCGACGCTCCTGCCCACCGGCATCGAGCGGCTCTACCCCGGTGGCGCCGCGCTGGCCGAGGCCGGGACGGTGCGCTACTGCGCCACCGAGCGGTGGCACGAGGGCGACGTCTACGTCTACGACGTCGCGGTGCGCACCCCCGACGGCCGGGTCGTGGAACGCTGGGAGGGCCTGCGCCTGCAGGCCGTGCGCAAGCAGGACGGCCGCGGCCCCTGGCCCGCGCCGCTGCTCGGCCCCTACCTGGAGCGGACGGCGGAGAGCCTGCTCGGCACCCGGGTGGCGGTCGCCGTCGAACCCGGCGGTCAGGCCGGCCCGGACGCCGCGGCGGCGCTGGCCGTACGGCGCGCGCTCGGCCGCGACGTACCGCACGTGCCGGGTGGTGCCGGCGGGCCCGGACCGGCTGGCGGCGTGCCGGCCGCGGTGTCCCACGGGGCCGGTCTCACGCTGGCGGCCGTCGTGGACGGCGGGGACGGCGAGGTCGGCGGCGACGGCGGGGCCGGCGCGAGGGTCGCCTGCCACGTGGAGGCGGTGACCGAACGGCCCGAGCAGGAGTGGGCCGGGCTGCTCGGACCGCACGCGGCGGTGCTCGCGCGGCTGGCCGACGAGACCGGGGAGGCGGCCGGTTCGGCCGGGACCCGGCTGCTGGCGGCCCTGCGCTGCCTGCGGGACGCCGGCGTCCACCCGCGGGACCCGCTCGCCGTGGTCCCGGGGCGGCACGGCCCGTGGGTGGTCCTCACCTGTGGCTCCCTGCGGGTCGCGACGCTCGTCACGACGCTGCGGGACCTGCCGGAACCGGTCGCGTTCGCGGTCCTCACCGACGTCGTCACCGAAGGAGGAGGGGTGTAGCCCGTGTCGAAATACTTCGAGTACCTGCACACGGTCGGCTTCGAGGAGACCAACCTCGTCGGCAACGTCTACTACGTCAACTACCTGCGCTGGCAGGGACGGTGCCGGGAGATGTTCCTCAAGACGCACGCCCCGGACGTGCTGGCCGAGCTGCAGGAGGACCTGAAGCTGTTCACGCTCCACGTGGACTGCGAGTTCTTCGCCGAGCTGACCGCGTTCGACGAGCTGTCGATCCGGATGCGCCTGACGGAGATGACGCAGACCCAGCTGGAGTTCGGCTTCGACTACGTCCGGCTCGGCGCGGACGGCGGGGAGACGCTGGTCGGCCGCGGGCGGCAGCGGGTGGCGTGCATGCGCGGGCCCAACAACCGCACGGTGCCGACCCGGGTCCCCGAGGCGCTCGTCCGCGCCCTTGGGCCCTACATGCCGCAGACCGTGCCCGGCCGATGACGCGGGAGGTCAGAGATGAACGTCGAAGTGACATCCCCGCCGGTGATGGACCGCCCGTCCGCACCGGCGGTGCCCCACCCGTCCCCGCCGGTGGGCCACCGCCCGTTCCCGGCGGGAACGGTGGACCGCGACGCGATGCGCCGGGCCTGCGGGGCGTTCGCCACCGGCGTCACGGTCGTGACGACCGGCGGCCAGGCGGTGCACGGCATGACCGCCAACTCCTTCACCTCGGTCTCCCTGGATCCGCCACTGGTGCTGGTGTGCATCGGCCGGGACGCGGTCATGCACACCAGGCTCTCCGAGACCGCCCACTTCGGGGTGTCGGTGCTCGCCGACGACCAGGAGGGCGTGGCGCGCTACTTCGCGCACCGGTCGCGGAGGCTGGGGGCGGCCCAGTTCGAGACCGTCGCCTGGACGCCCGGGCGGCTGACCGGGGTGCCCCTCATCGAGGGGGCCCTGGCCCACTTCGAGTGTGAGATCCGCTACGCCTACGGCGGCGGAGACCACACGATCTTCGTCGGTGGCGTCCTGTCGCTGGACCGCCACGCGGGCGGGGACGGGCTGGTCTTCGCCGACGGGAGGTTCCGCAGACTGGGGGAGAGGACGGTGACGGCATGAGCCTCACGACGTCGCCCCCGGCGGCCCCGGTACGCCGGAGGCCGCCGGGGTCACCGGGACGGTCCCGGGAGAGGATGCCGGGACCGCCCCGGCGGGAGACACCGGGGTTGTTCGTGAAGCTGGTCCGCGACCGGCTGGGGATGCTGACCGAGGCCGCGCGGCGCTACGGCGACGAGGTCCGCATCTCCGTCGGGCCGCAGACGCTGTACTACTTCAACCACCCCGACCACGCCAAGCACGTGCTGGCCGACAACGCCGAGAACTACAACAAGGGGATCGGTCTCGTCCAGGCCAGGCGTGCCCTCGGCGAGGGGCTGCTGACCAGCGACGGAGAGCTGTGGCGGGCCCAGCGCAAGGTGATCCAGCCGGTGTTCCAGCACCGGCGGATCGCCGGCTACGCCGGGGTGGTCGCCGAGGAGGCCGAAAGACTGGTGGCCCGGCTGCGCGAGCGGGCCGGCGGCGAACCCGTCGACGTGCTGGGCGAGATGACCGGCCTGACCCTCGGCGTGCTCGGCCGCACGCTGCTGGACGCCGACCTGACCGCGTTCGCCTCGATCGGCCACTCGTTCGAGGCCGTGCAGGACCAGGCGATGTTCGAGATGGTGACCCTGAGCAAGGTCCCGCTCTGGTTGCCGCTGCCCAAGCAGCTCCGCTTCCGGCGCGCCCGCCGGGACCTGCAGCGCGTCGTCGACGCGCTGGTCGCCGAGCGCGCCGAGCGCGTCGAGCGTGCCGGCCGGGCCGGTGAGAACGGCGAGAACGGCGGGGCCGGCGAGGACGCGGTGTCCCGGCTGATCGCCGCGAACCGGGGGGCGGCCGACATGGGGGGCAGGCTCCGTGACGAGCTGGTCACCCTGCTGCTCGCCGGGCACGAGACGACGGCCAGCACGCTGTCGTGGACCTTCCACCTCCTGGACCGTCATCCCGAGGTGTTCGAGCGGCTGCACGCCGAGGCGGTCGAGGTGCTCGGCGACCGGTCGCCGGCCTTCGAGGACCTGCGCCGCCTGAGGTACACGACCATGGTCGTGAGCGAGGCGATGCGGCTGTACCCGCCGGTGTGGATCCTGACCCGCCAGGCCAGGGCGGACGACGAGGTCGCCGGGTACCGCGTGCCGGCCGGGGCCGACGTCCTGATCTGCCCCTACACCCTGCACCGGCATCCGGCCTTCTGGGACCGGCCCGAGCGGTTCGACCCCGAGCGGTTCGCCCCGGACCGCTCGTCGGGCCGGCCGCGCTACGCCTACATCCCGTTCGGCGCCGGGCCGCGGGTCTGCGTCGGCAGCAACCTCGGGATGATGGAGGCGGTCTTCGTGACCGCGGTGGTCGCCCGGGAACTGCGACTGACCGGCGTGCCGGGCCGCAGGGTGGTCCCCGAGCCCATGCTCTCGCTGCGCGTACGGGGCGGGCTGCCGATGACGGTGCACCGGCTCGGCTGAGCGCCACCGTTCACGGCGCGAGACGACGGTCCGCCGCCGAGGTCGAGATCCTCGGCGGCGGACCGTCGTCTCCCGGGGGGCGTCTCCCGCGTCGTCCCGCGTCGTCGTTCCCCGTCGTCTCCCGCGGTCGTCCCCTGTCGTCTCCCGGAACCGCGGACACCCGCGGACACCCGGCGGCACCCGGTGGCGGTGCCGCCGGGTGCCGGGGCGGTTCGTTCCCGGGACCGGCGCGCGGCCGGGCCCGGGGTCAGCTCGCGACCAGGTCCCTGGTGCCGGCCCGCGACCAGTCCATGACCGCGTCGGCGGCGACGACCGGGTCCACGGCCTCGTCGGGCCGGGCGTCGAACACGGCGGGCAGCACGGGCGGGTCGAACACCCGCCTCGTCCGCAGCGGCAGGTCCACCGTCCGGGTGGCGCCGGACCGTACGGTGATCGGCCCGCGTACGCACAGCAGGGCGGACTCGGACTCGCCGCGGCTCCCCGGCGCCGTGTCGTGACGGACCAGGGAGTGCGCCACGAGGTACCACGAGCCCGGGGGCACGCGGTCCAGCGTGTACGAGCCGGTGGAGCGGACGATGGTGGAGCGCACCGGCCAGCCCTCCGGGACGGGGTCGGGGAACAGGCCGACGCAGACGAGGTCGGAGCCCCCGTCCGGCGGTGCCAGCAGGTCGCCGCGGACGACCGCGTCCGCCGCCGTGGCGGCGCCCTCGTGCGCCGGGGACCGCATCCCGGCACCGCGGTCCTTGCGGTACTGGGTGGGGGCGACGCCGACGCTGTACTTGAACCGCGTGCTGAAGGTGCCGACCGCGGAGTAGCCGACCTGCGTGCAGACGTCGGCGACGCACAACGGGGTCGACAGCAGCAGCGTCTTCGCCTCCTGCAGGCGTATCGCCGACAGGAAACGGCCCGGCGGTACTCCGGTGAGCCGCCGGAAGATACGGGAGAAATGGAACTTACTGAACATGGCGACACGCGCCAGGTCATCGATGGTGAGTTGCTCGCCGGGGCTGTCGCACATCGTCTCGATGACTCGTCTCACAGCCCGCTCGATCTCGTCTTCCATCTCTTTTCCGTTTCGCGAAGAGGTGGCCAGCCGATTCCGACGGTGGGGGTGATCGGCTCGCCGAGGTTTCCTTTCGTATCGGGTGCCGGACCGGGAAGGCCGCTGTCCTGGCGGCCGGCCCGGCCCGCGGTTCGCGTCCCCTGCGGGCCGGACGGCATTCCCGAAGTGCCGTACAGACCGATGGGATTGAACGTACGCTTTCTCCTCGTATTCCAAGGCCGTTGACGGCAGGGGAATACGATTCGAATGAGCATTTTATGGTGTCACCATAGGTCGGCCTCCCAGAACGGGCTACTCGCGGCATCACATTCCCTATGTGAATAATTCACATCGAGAACGTGATCCGTTGACTACCGGCGCGGGGAGGTCTGGTGCATCCTCTGCGTGGACCTGACGGGACGGACCCGGCGGGATCGGCCCGCGGGTCCGCCGCGTGGGAGCAGGAGGAGCCATGAGCGCCGTGGACACCGTCGAGGCGCCCCGCCCGGACGCCGCCGGCCGCTGATGTCCGCTTCCGGTGACGACGGCGCGCGGGCGCCCGGGAGGGTCGACCTGTGGTCGCTGCGGGAGGACGTCCACGTCGAGACCGACGACGACGGGAACGTCGTGCTGCGCGGCCGCTGGGGCGACACGACCGTCCCGGCCCCGGGCAGGGCCGTCCTCGAGGCGCTCCGGCGCATGGGCTTCGGCCCGGTGTCCCTGGGGAACATCGCCTACGGCGACGGCGAGCGGCGGGAGCTGGACCGGCTGCTCGACAGGATCCAGCCGATGGTCATCCGGTCGTTCGCGGTCGATCCGGAGCGGCCGCTCATCTCCGTCGTCCCGATGGCGCAGCAGGCGCGCTTCACGCCCGTCGCGCTGTCCGCCGGGACGCCCATCCGCCTGTCGCGGTTCGCGGTCCTGCGCACCGACGGCGAGCGCTACTTCCTGGAGTCCCCCCTCAGCCTGCACCGCGTGGACCTGCACCACGCCGACGCCGTACGGCTGATCGGGGCGCTGGGCCGGGCCGTCCTGCCCGCGGAGGCCGCGGCGGCGCTGCCCCACCCCGGCGACCTCGTCCTCGACCTGCTCGGCCACCTGGCCGGGGCGGGGATGGTGGTGACGGCCGAGGCGGGCGACCGTCCCCGCGGCGCGGTGTTCGCCGAGGACACCGCGCCTGCGCTGGCCGCGTGGACCCCCCTCGACCTGATGTTCCACACGCGCTCCACCCTGGGGCGGCACGACAACGACTTCGGGGCGACCTACCCCCTGGGGGACCGCTGGGACGTCGAGCCCGCGGTCAAGCGGTCGCCGGACCTGCCGGGCGTCGCCCTTCCCCGGCCGCGCTGGGGGGAGCTGGTGGCGGCCGACCCCCCGCTGACCGTGGCGGTCGAGGCGGGCGGCCCGGCGACGCGCTTCGCCGACGCCCCGCTGACCGGACGGGAGATCGGGCAGCTGCTCTACCGGGCGGCGCGGGTGCGTGCCCTCGTCCCGCCGGACAGGGACGGCTCGACGGTCGCGACCAGCGACCGGCCCTACCTGAACCTGGGGGGCTGCTACGAGTTCGAGTTCTACCTGGCGATCGGCGACTGCACCGGGATCCCCCGGGGGGTGTACCACTACGACCCCCTCGGCCACCGGCTGGAACAGGTCAACCCCGACCCCGAGGCCGTGGCCGAGCTGCTGGAGGGCGGCCGGCTGGCCGCGAACCTCGCCGAGGCGCCGCCCGTCCTCATCGCCGTCACGGCGCGGTTCCGCAGGCTGTCGCGCAAGTACAACGGGCTGAGCTACGCGCTGGTGCTCAAGAACGTCGGGGCGGTGCTGCAGACCCTGCACCTGGTCGGCACGGCCATGGGCCTGGCCGCGTGCTGGACGGAGATCATCGACATCGACGTCTCCGCGCGCGTGCTCGGGCTCGACTGGCGCGTCGAGTCGGGGGTGGGCGGCTTCCTGGTGGGCCGTCCCGCCGGCCCCTCGCCCGCCCGGCCGGACATGCGCCCGGCCAACGACGCGCGGTGGGGTGACCGGGCCCGGACACGCCTCTCCCAGGGGGGCGACAGGAAGCCGTTCATGTCTGGATCCGCCTGATATACAGTGCACTGAGCTTCGAGCGTCACCGAGTCGATACGGTCCGCACCGGGGAGGCAGGGTTCGATGGCGGGGAGCGCGCCGGATCGGCGTCGGCCGTCGTCCCCGCGCAGGCTCACCGGTCTGCTGCCCTGGCACCGCGGCATGTTCGAGGGCGCCGCCGCCGACGTGTGGGCCCCGCCGATGGGCCTGTCGCTCTCCGTCGCGGTCCTGTGCGGGTACGTCCTGATGACGCTGATCAACCTGCTGAGCGGGCTGTGGACGTTCCCCGAAGGCTTCGAGCCGCTGGGGTTCGCCCTGTTCGGCGGTGTTTTCGCCCTGCAGCTCGCGCACTCCTCGCGGCAGCCGAGACGGTGGCCGGTCCGCCGCCGCGCGCTGACCCTCTCGGCGCAGGCGCTCGCGACCTACCTGCCGTACGCGTGGTTCGGGCCGCCCTGGTCGGTGCTGGGCGGCTTCCTGGCCGCGGCGGTGCTGCAGACGCTGGGGACGGTCGCGTCGCGCTGGGCGCTGTACCTCCTGGTCGGGGTGACGTTCCCGCTGGTCGCCCTGGCGGACGGGGTGCCGCTGCCCGACGCGGCGCAGCTGGCCGGGGTGACGCTGCAGACCGGCCTGGTGATCTACGGGGTGAGCGCGCTGTCCGGGGTGGTGGCGGAGGTGCACGCGGCGCGCAGGGACGTGGCGCGCATGGCGGTGGTGCGGGAGCGGCTGCGGGTGGCGCGCGACCTGCACGACCTGTTCGGCTACCACCTGTCGGCGATGGCGCTCAAGGGCGAGCTGGCCTGCCGGCTGCTGCCGCGGTTCGCCGACCGCGCGCGGACCGAGCTGGAGGAGGTGCTGGGCATCGCCCGGCGCGCGCTGGCCGACGTGCGGGTGGTGGCGGGCGGGTACCGCGACATCTCCCTGCGGGAGGAGGTGAGGACGGCGGTCTCGACGCTGTCGTCCGCCGGGATCGACGTCCGGGTGAGCGTCCCCCCTCGCGCTCCGGCCGGGGAGACCGGCGCGGTGATGGCGATCGTGCTGCGCGAGGCGGTCACCAACACGCTGCGGCACAGCAGGGCGCGGCGGTGCGTCATCGAGGTCGCCCACGACGACGGTACCGGTCAGATGCGGGGCACCGAGGACGCCGAGAGCGCGGGGAGCGCGGGGAAGGGCGGGGAGGCCGACGGTGCCGGCGCGGGGGGCACGGTCCGGCTGCGGGTGACCAACGACGGGGTGGTGGCCGTCCCCGAGGCCGCCTCCCAGGGCAGCGGCCTGGGGAACCTGGCCTGCCGGCTGGAGGACGTCGGCGGCGGGCTGACGGTGACGACGAGCGGGGAGTGGTTCGAGCTGGTGGCAGAGGCCCCGGCGGCCCCGGCGGCCCCGGCGGCCCCGGCGGGGAGCGCCGGCACGACGGGGACCTCGGGGACCGCGGGGACCTCGGGGACCGTGGGGACCGCGGGGACCCGGCGCGGTCCCCGCGGCCCGGTGTGGCCGCTGCACAGGTACGGGACGCGGGAGAACCGGTCCGAGACGCAGGCGCTGCGGATGGCGATGCTGCTCACCTTCGGGATGCTCGGCGGTTACACGCTGCTGACCGTGGTCAACGTCCTGAGGCTGGCACCGGACCGGGGCGCGTCGCTGGCGTCCGTGCCGTGCCTGCTCGCCGTGCTGGCCCTGCAGGTCGCGCACTCCGTCTACCGGCCGCGACGCTGGCCGCGGCGCGTCCGGGCGCTGACGCTGTCGGCCCTGACGCTGGCGACGTTCCTGCCCCTGCTGTGGCTCGGCGCCGCGTGGGAGTCGATGGCGGGTTTCCTGGCGGGTTCGGTCCTGCTGGTCGTGACCGGGTGGGCGCGCTGGGTCCTGTACGCCGCGGTGGGCGCGGCCGTCCTGGCGGTCTCCGCGCTCTGGGGACACGAGCCCGCCCTGATCGGGTACGTGACCGTCTCCAGCCTGCTGACCGGCCTGGTGGTCTTCGGGGTGAGCTCGCTGTCGGGGCTGGTGGACCAGGTGCACGCGGCGCGGGGGCAGGTGACGCGCATGGCGGTGGAGCGGGAGCGGCTGCGGGTGGCGCGCGACCTGCACGAGGTGCTCGGCCGCAACCTGTCCGAGGTGACGATGAGGAGCGAGCTGGCCCGCCGCTTCCTCCCGGAGAGCCCGGAGCGGGCGCGGGAGGAGGCGCGCGAGATCGCGAGCATCGCCCGCCGGGCGCTCTCCGACGTGCGGGTGGCGGCCAGCGGCTACCGCGACATGTCCCTGGCCGCCGAGGCGGAGACGGCGGCGGCGTCGCTGTCGTCGGCGGGCATCGACGTGAGCCTGGACGTCCGCTGCGGGACACCGCCCAGGGAGCTGGACACGATGATGGCGATCGTGCTCCACGAGACGGTCACCAACGTGCTGCGCCACAGCAGGGCACGGCGGTGCGCCATCGAGGCCTCCGCGGACCGGGACGCGCTGCGGCTGCGCGTCAGCAACGACAGGGCGCGGGACGGCGAACCGCCCGACCTCGCCGGTGCCGACGCCGAGGACGACAGCGGGCTGGGGGACCTGCGGGCACGGCTGGAGGGGGTCGGCGGCCGCCTGACGGCCCTGGTGCGCGACGGCAGGTTCGAGGTGACGGCGGAGGTCCCGCTCTCCGCGGAGCGTGCGGGGGACGCTGGGGGCGCCGGGGGCGCCGGGGGCGCCGGGGGCGCTGACGCAGGACTGCGGACGGCGTCGGCGTCGCAGGCACCTCGGGCGGTGCCGCCCGCCACGGTCCGGACGCTCCGCGCGTCCGTTGATGAGGAACCCTGACTGATTCGACCCTTGCCTGTCAGGTATTGCGCCTTGTCATGCGATAAGTAACCTTCGTACCAGGCGCACCCCAGATTCAGCGTATCCACCGCGGACGGCTGTTCTGCGGGCCCGGGGAACCGGCCGCACCGTGCCACGGCGGCGACCGGAACGGGACCGCCGGGCCGTACGCGCCGACGGGCGCCGCAGGCCGGGCCGGAGGCGACGCTCACGGAAAGAGGCTGGGACGGGCGGTTTGCGGAATCTGAAGGTTCTCCTGGCGGAGGACGTGCGCATGGTGCGCGGGGCGCTGGCCGCCCTGCTCGACCTCGAGGACGACCTGACCGTCGTGGCCCAGGTCGAGCGCGGCGACACGATCGTGCCGACCGCGCTCGAATGCCGGCCCGACGTCGCGGTCATCGACATCGACCTGCCCGGACTCGACGGCCTGGCGGCGGCGGAGATCCTGCACGGCAAGCTGCCCTCGTGCCGCACGCTCATCCTGACAGGCCTGGGCCGGCCGGGGACCCTGCGCCGCGCGCTGTCGGTCTCGGTCTCCGGCTTCATCCTCAAGGACGCCCCCTTCGAGGACCTGGCCGCGGCGATCCGCGGGGTGGCCGCGGGACGGCGGGTCATCGATCCGCAGCTCGCCCTGACCGCCTGGGACGTCGGGGAGAACCCCCTCTCCGAACGGGAGGTCCAGATCCTGAAGCTGGCCGCCGGAGGGGCCGAGGCCCCGGAGATCGCCGCCACCCTGCACCTGTCGGTCGGCACCGTGCGCAACTACCTGACCAGGATCCTGACCAAGCTGAACGCGCGCAACCGGGTCGACGCCATCCGGATCGCCACCGAGGCCGGCTGGGTGTCGTAGGGGCCGCCTGCCGGGAACGGGCACGCGGCGTGCGGCGTGCGGCGTGCGGCGGAAAGGTGCCGGGCCGCACGCGGCGGAAACGGTGCCCGGCACGACACCGGATCGGTGCCGCGCCGGACCGGTGCCGCGCCGGACCGGTGCCGCGCCGATCGCATGCGAGAAGATGCCCCGGTGTCCGGGCCGTCCCATGATGGGGGAGTCGGCAGGCCGTCGTCCTGCCCCCCCACCTGCGCATCTCCCGGGAGGCGACACCGTGCGACCCGGTACCCAGTCCCCAGAGCGGACCGCGACGCTGGAGGCGTTCGCGGACACGTTGATCCCAGGGGAGAAGAGATCCCCCGACGACCGCGCGATCGCCGGCGCCGCCGCCGGCGGCGGCGCGGTCGCGGCCGGCGCCATCGAACTGCTGGAGTGGCCGGCGACCGGGGTGAGCGACGCCCTGGACGACTTCACCCGCGACCTGAACGCGCACGCCCGAGCGTACGCGGCCGAACACGACCTGGAGCTCGACGCGGCGGTGCCGCCGTTCGTCGCGCTCTCCTTCGACCACCGGACCGCCCTGGTGGAGCGGCTGACCGCGGCCGACCACCCGGAGCGGGAACTGTGGGTCCTGCTCGCGATCTTCAGTTACATGGCCTTCGACTCGGCCGCCCACCTGCACACCCGCGACGCGCTCGCCGCGGGCCACCCCGGCCTGACCGCGATGGGGCTCCTCCCGCCGGACCCCGACGGCCTGTGGCGGTTCCCGGAGAACTCCTACGGCCGCGCGCTGGCGTCGCCCCACCCGGCCACGACCGCCTCAGGGAGCCCGGCATGAACAGCATCGAACGCACCGACGTCCTCGTGGTGGGAAGCGGCTTCGGCGGCGCGATCACCGCGTACCACCTGGCCGCGGGCGGCGCGAAGGTGGTGATCCTGGAGCGCGGGCCGTGGCTGCGGCCCGAGGAGGTCGAGCACGACTACAAGCTCGGCTCCTCCTGCACCCGGATCTTCGACTTCGTCGTGGGCGACGGCATGAACGTGCTGGGCGGCAACTGCGTCGGCGGCGGCAGCATGGTGTACTTCGCCGCGCTGCCCCGGGCACCGCGCTTCGTGTTCGAGCGGCACGGCTCCATCGGCAGGCGCATGTGGCCGGCCGCCATCAGCCGCGACACCCTCGACCCCTGGTACGACCGCGTCGCCGAGTCGATCCCGGTCAGCACGCAGGACTGGAAGGACGTCACGTACGCGGGCGGCCTGTGGGCCGCGGCCTGCGACCACGCCGGCCGTACGGCCAACCCGGTCCCGGTCGGCGTCGACAACGCCACCTGCGTCCGGTGCAACTGGATGATGGCCGGATGCCGTTTCGGCGCCAAGCGGTCACTGCAGACCAACTACCTGCCGGCCGCCCTGGCCCACGGCGCGCAGATCCGCCCGCTGCACGAGGTGCAGCGCATCTCCCGCACCGACGACGGCGGCTACCGCGTGCACTACGACCTCATCGACGGCGAGGACTACCGGGTGCGGACCGGGAGCGGGCGGATCGACGCGAAGATCGTGGTGCTGGCGGCGGGCGCCGGGGCCACCCCGGTCATCCTGCAGCGCAGCGAGGCCGCCCTGGGCCGGATGCCGCACGCGGTGGGCCGCTACTTCTCCGGCAACGGCGAGCGGCTCAGCACCGCCGTGATGAACGAGGACCGGGTCCGCGAGGTGCTCGGCCTCAGCCGCGGCGACGGCGCCGCCTACGAGGCGTTCCACATCGGCAAGGGGCCGTGCGTCGCCAACTGGGACCGGCTCGACGCCTCCCTGCCGGAGTTCACCCGCTACTCGCTGGAGCAGCTCTACTTCCCGCCCGGCCTCGGCACCATCCTCGCCCAGGCCCCGGGCGTGGACGGGCCGGGCGCCTGGTTCGGCCCGCACAAGAAGGAGATGCTCAAGCGCTGGCGCTCCTGGCTGATCATCTTCGAGATGGTCGAGGACGACAACGAGGGCGTGTTCGGGCCGCCGCCCCCCACCGGCAACGCCGTGCGCATCTCCCAGCAGCTCCTGGGACGCGGCACGCTGCGCTACCGGCCGTCGCCGACCACCCTGCGCGCCTGGGAGATGGCCGACGCCGACGTCAAGGACATCCTGGAGCGCGACGGGCTGGCCGAGGTGGCGCCGTGGACGGGCGACCTGGTCGGCGCCTACACCGTCCACCCGCTGGCCTCGTGCCGCATCGGCGACGACCCGGCCACCTCGGCGCTCGACGACCGCCACGAGCTGCGCGGCCACCCCGGCATCTTCGTCACCGACGGCTCGGCCGTCCCCGGCGCGCTGACCGTCAACCCCGCCATGACCATCGCCGCGCTCGCCGAACGCGCCGTCCCCGGCATCGTGCGGGCCGCGCGCGAACGGGGCGTGGAGGTGACCTACGGCGCGTCCGCGCCGGACGGGGCGACCGCGGGGCGGCGCGGCGTGGCGGCGCAGATCCCGCTGCTCGTGAACGGCTGAGCACGATGCCGGCACCGCTCGACCGCCTCGTCCGCCACGGCGCGCGCAGGCACGTCCGCCACCTCGCCCCGGTCGCGCCGGGCGGGGCCCCGCCCCTGGTGGCCGGGGTCTACGCGCAGCTGGAACGGGACTTCGGCATGCTCGCGCCGCCGGTGGCCCTGCACGCGCCCGCACCGGAGACGCTGGCGGCCTGCTGGACGATGCTCCGCGAGACCCTCGTCGTCCCCGGCCTGCTCGGCCGGGCGGCCAAGGAGGTCGTCGCCACCGTGGTGTCGCTCGGCAACGCCTGTCCCTACTGCGTGGACGTCCACGGGGCGATGCTGCACGGCCTGGTCGGCTCCGCCGACGCGCTCGCCGTCACCGGCGGGCGGGACGGGGCGGTCGCCGACCCCGGGCACCGCGCGCTCGCCGCCTGGGCGCGGGCCGCCGGGACGGCGGAGGACGCGGCCCGGCACGGCCTCCCGTTCCCGCCGGAGTGGTTCCCCGAGCAGGCCGGGGTGCTGGTGACGTTCGAGTACCTCAACCGCATGGTGAACGTGTTCCTGACCGGGGAGCTGATGCCGCGAGCGCTGCCGGCGCCGCTCCGCGGCGGCCTGGCACGCCTGGCCGGCCGGGTCATGCGGCCGGTCGCGCTCAGGCAGGCGGCGCCGGGCGACTCCCTGGCCCTGCTGCCCGCGGCCCCGTTGCCCGCGGACCTGTCGTGGGCCGCGCCGTCCCCGGCGATCGCCGGTGCCCTCGCGCGCGCCTCGGCCGCGATCGAGGAGGCCGGACGCCGCTCGGTGCCCGTGGGGGCCCGCAGGCTGGTCCTGGCCGAACTGGAGACCTGGACCGGGGAACGGCGCGGCCCGAGCCGCGCCTGGGTGAACGAGGCGCTGTCCGGGCTACCGGCCGCCGAACGGCCCGCCGGGCGGCTGGCGCTGCTGACCGCGTTCGCCTCCTACCAGGTCGACGCGGCCGTGATCGGGGAGCTGCGCCGACACGGCGCCGGGGACCGGGCGCTCGTGGAGACCGCCGCCTGGGCGAGCCTGGCGGCGGCGCGGCGGGTGGCCCGCTGGACATGGCGGCCCGGCCCGCCGGCCGGACCCGGCCGCGACCCAGGTCGCGAGCCAGGTCGCGAGCCAGGCAGCACCTGTCGTCAACCGCACCTGTCGTCAACGTGAAGGACGGAGAGATGATCGGACTGAAGGAAGTGATCGCGGACCTGACCGCGGAGTGCGACGAGCTCGACGCCCTGGTGGCCGATCTCGACGACTCCCGGTGGGACGAGGAGACCCCGGCCCCGGGCTGGACGATCAAGCACCAGATCGGCCACCTGTCGTTCGTGTTCCGCATCGCCGGCCTGGCGGCCTCGGAACCGGAGACGTTCAAGGCGGTGACGTCGGGCGCCGGAGCGGACTTCAACGGCGCCGTCAACGCCGCGCTCGCCGAGTACCTGCGCCTCACGCCGACCGAGCTGCTCGACCGGTGGCGCAAGGAGCGCGGCGCCTGCATCGAGGCGCTGGCGGCGGCGCCGCCGGAGAGGCCGGTGCCGTGGCTGGTGCGCCCGCTGCCGCCCGCGGTGCTGGCGTGCGCGGGGCTCATGGAGACGTTCGCGCACGGCCAGGACGTCCGCGACGCCCTGGGCGTGACCCGCACGGCGCACGAGCGGCTCCGCCACGTGTGCGGCTTCGCGGCGCTGACCTGGGAGTTCGGCTACCAGGCCCGGGGGCTGACCCCTCCGGCGACGGCGTTCCGGTACGAGCTCACCGGCCCCTCGGGCGAGACGTGGGCCTTCGGCCCCGAGGACGCCGAGCAGCGGATCACCGGGCCCGCGCTGGACTTCTGCCTGCTCGTGACCAGGCGGCGGCACCGTGACGACCTCGCGGTCACCGCGACCGGCGCCGACGCCGACCAGTGGCTGGACATCGCCCAGGCCTACCGCGGTCCGGCCGGTCCGGGACGCCGTCCCGGCCAGTTCGCGTCCCGGACGGCCTGACGGCTCACCGCCGCGCGGGACGGGCCGGGTGGCCCGTCCCGCGCAGGAGTGGAAACGCAGAGGGAGGACCACGCACGATGATGGTCGTCATGTCCGGTGACGCCACCCACCAGGACGCCCGGGAGGTCGCCGCCCTGGTGCGGTCGGCCGGGGGAGAGGCGTTCGTCAGCCGCGGCGGGAACCGGACCGTCGTCGGCCTGGCCGGCGACGCGGAGCTCCTCGGCTCGATCGGCCTGCACCGGATGCCCGGGGTGGAGCGCGTCGCCCGTACCTCGGACGGGTACCGGCTGGTCAGCCGGGTGCCCGGGATGGAGCGGTCCGTGGTGGAGGTCGCCGGGGTGCCCATCGGCCCGGGGACGATGACGCTGATCGCCGGCCCGTGCGCGGTCGAGACCCCCGAGCAGACGCTCCAGGCGGCCAGGCTGGCCCTGGCGGCCGGTGCCGTGCTGCTGCGGGGCGGCGCCTTCAAGCCGCGCACCTCGCCGTACTCGTTCCAGGGACTGGGGGAGCGGGGCCTGCGGATCCTCGCCGACGTGCGGGAGGAGACCGGACTGCCGGTCGTCACCGAGGTGCTGTCGGCGGGCGACGTCGAGCTGGTCGCCGGGTACGCCGACATGCTGCAGATCGGGACCCGCAACATGCAGAACTTCCCGCTGCTGCAGGCGGTGGGGGAGGCGGGCCGGCCGGTGCTGCTCAAGCGGGGCATGAACGCGACGGTCGAGGAGTGGCTGATGGCGGCCGAGTACATCGCCCAGCGCGGCACCCTCGACATCGTGCTGTGCGAACGCGGGATCCGCACCTTCGAGACCTCGACCCGCAACACCCTGGACATCTCCGCGGTGCCGGTGGCCCAGGGCCTGTCCCACCTTCCGGTCGTCGTCGACCCGTCGCACTCGGCCGGCCGGCGCGACCTCGTGGTGCCGCTGAGCCGGGCGGCCGTCGCCGCGGGCGCCGACGGCGTCATCGTGGACCTGCACCCCCGGCCCGAGACCTCCCTCTGCGACGGCCCGCAGGCACTGGGCGGCCAGGACGTCCCCGAGCTGGCCCGCGCGGTCGAGGACGCGGCCCGCCTGATGGGCCGCCGCCCGGCCCGGGAGCTCACCGGCCGCCGCGAGTCCGGGGACCTCACGGGCCGCCGCGAGTCCGGGGACCTCACGGGCCGCAGGGGGGCCGGGGAGCTCACCGGCGACGAGGCGTCGGAGGACCGGGGGCTGGTGACCGTCTGACGACCGGGTTCGGACCCGGATCCGGGAAGGCGAGGAGGCCGGGCCGCCGACGGCGGCCCGGCCTCCTCGCGTCCGTCGTTCACACCCGCGATCGCACCCGGCCGTGATCGGGACGAGGATCTGCGGATGGACGCTCATCGTGATCTCGCCGTGAAGGTCGCCGGGGAACTCGGCGCGCGTGACGACGTACTGGCCGTTCTGATCGGCGGCTCGGTGGCGCGCGGTGAGCACCTGGCGGCCTCCGACGTCGACCTGCTGGTGGTCACCGACGAGCGGACGTCCCTCCCCGTCTCGCGGCGCACCGTCCGCGACGGTCTGCTGGTCGAGTGGATCGCCCGCACCGAGGACGCCTGGCTCGCCCGGTTCGACCGGCCGCGCACGTCGTGGCTCTTCGCGTTCCTGGAAGGCGAGGCGGTGCACGACTCGGGACCGGCGAGACGACTGGCCGCGCAGGCGCGGGCGGTACTGGAGACCTACCGGACCTCGGCCGGGCTCCGCCAGGAGCTGGCCTCGTCCCTGTGGCACGGGCGGCCAAGCTCGACCGGGCGGCCTCCGCGGACGACGCGCGGGAGCAGGGTTTCTGGGCCTCGGCGTTCACCGAGACGGTCGTCGACGCGCTGTTCGCGATCCACGACGTTCCCCGGCCGGCGGGCTCACGGCGCATGGCCTACCTGCACAGGGTCCCGCTCTCGGCGAGCGAGGGGCGACTGCTGGACGTCCTCCTGACCGCCCGCGCCCCGGAACGCTTCCGCGCCCTGCGCACCCTGGTGGCCCACGTACGGGCGGAACTCGGCGAACCCGACCTGGAACTGCCGTAGACGACATCGCCCCGGGCAGAGGCCGGCCCGCTCCGGAGGTCTCGCGCGGGAGCCGGGCCGGGCGACCGGCGTGCCGCCGGGGCACGGGCGCGGCCGGTCCCGGCGTGCCCGGAGGCGGTGACGGGGCGGGTCCCGCCCGCGCCGTCACCGCGTCCGCGTGAACCCGGCCGGAGCGTGCCTCCGGCCGGGTCGTGTCACGCGGGCGGGGTCACGCGGCGCCGGCGTGCTCGGTGGCGTACTCGACGGTGTACCCGCCGGTCGCGGTGCCGTCGGTCCGTCCGGCCGCGACGGGCTCGCCGGGCTCGGCCGGTCGCGGGTCGTCCGCCTCCTCCTGCGGGGAGAAGAACGGGAAGTCCACCGCCTGGGAGTCGAGGGCGGCGCGCAGCTCCGCCAGCGCGGCCCGCACCGCCGCCCGTACGGCGGGCACCTCGCAGGACTCCTCCAGGCGCCGGAGCATGGCGTGGCACTCCAGCAGCCGCCGCTCCAGCGCGGCCGACGACCCCGCGCCGGACACTCCCGTACCGGACGACCCGGTACCGGACGACCCCGTACCGGGCAGGGCCGTGCCGGACGGCTCACTTCGAACGTTCATCGTGGAACCTCGCAGCCTTGATCTCGAAGCGGGGGAGGGTGCCGGGAGCGACGAGCTCCACGTCGGGCCGTATGCCGATCTGGCGCTTCACCTCGTCGGCGACACGCTCGCACAGCCCGGAGGGGTCGGCCACGGAACCGGCCCGCGGCTCCAGCCGCAGGACGATCGTGTCGAGCCCGCGGACCGTCCGCAGCACCGTCTGGAACTCGTTCACCTCGCCGAAGCCGCGCATCACGTCCTCGATCATCACGGGGGTGACCGAGACGCCGCGGATCTTCCTCATGTCGTCGGCCCGGCGCAGGATGCCGCCGTCGTACCAGTCCCACGTCCGGCCGCAGTCGCACTCGTGCCACGGACGCCGCACGACCAGGTCCTCGGTCCAGTGCCGGAACAGCTGCATGCCCTCGCGTCCCAGGCCCGTGCTGACGCGGATCCCCGGCTCGCCGTAGCCCACCGGCCGTCCGGTGTCCGGGTCGAGGACCTCGTCGATCACGCCCCGTTCGATGATGTGGCAGCTTCCCGACCGGCACTCGAACATGTTGACGATGCCGGTCTCGGTGGTCCCGGCCGCGTTGAACACCCGGGCGCCGAACCCGGCCGCGATCGCCCGGGTCGTCGACTCCGGCCGCGGCTCGGCCCCGGCCAGGATGATCTGGACGTTGCCCTCCTTCGCCAGGTCCACCCCCATCTCACGGGCCGTCTCCAGCAGCCGCATCGCGTAGCTCGGCGTGCAGCCCAGGACCTCGATCCGGTGCTCCAGGAGGAAGCGGATACGGGTCCTGGAGTCCAGCCCGCCCGAGGGCACCACCAGGCATCCCATCCGCTCCAGCGCGTAGTGCATCGCCCAGAAGCCCATGAACAGGCTGTATCCGAAGGCGACCATGCCGCGGTGCCCGGGGCGGACCCCCATGCCGTGGAGCGCGGTGCAGAACAGGTCGACCGACC
This sequence comes from Streptosporangium sp. NPDC050148, assembly GCF_055586505.1. Lineage (NCBI taxonomy): Bacteria > Bacillati > Actinomycetota > Actinomycetes > Streptosporangiales > Streptosporangiaceae > Streptosporangium > Streptosporangium sp. NPDC050148. The sequence continues at coordinate 349,201 of NZ_JBVJIA010000002.1, forward strand.
ACGCCCAGTCGCGCGCGGTGTCGAAGGTCCGCAGCGGCGGGTTGCCGCTCGTGCCGCTGGTCTGGTGGTACCGGACGCCCAGCCCGGGGTCCGCCGACGGCCAGGTGCCGTACGGCGGCGCCTGCAGCTGCGCGGCCATCAGGTCCGCCTTGCGCACCAGCGGGACGCGTTCGGTGTACTCCCGCAGGGACCGGATGCCCTCGGGGAGCCGTTCGCGCCAGAACGGCGAGTTCCTCCGGGCGTGCTCCATGGCATGCCGCAACCGTCGCCACTGCCAGTCGGCCAGTTCCTCCCGCGGCATGGTCTCGATTCGCGGGCTCCAGTACTCCGTCTGGCCGGCACGGATTCGTTCGAGCGTTCTCATCTCGTCTCCTGCATCGTGGCGCGCCACCCGCCGGCGGGCAGCGCGCTCACTGGCCATGGCATGTGCTGCCACATGCGTTTCCCCGCCATCGTTCCAGCTGGGCGGATGCCCTTCTTCTTCGTGAATGCTGCTTTTCACGTTTACCGCTGACAGTGGAATTTCGTCGGCATTTCAGAAGATGCCGGTAAAGGGGGCCGAAGTCAGGATTCTGTGCTGATGGTCGGCGAGGGGTGCGCCGGGGTGACGTCCCGGCGCGAGCCGGCCGGACGGATCGATTACCGAGGGAGCACCCAATGGTGGCTACAGACGGCCTCAATGGTGTGGGCACCGGCAGCGGCAAGCGCATTCCCCGGCTGGAAGGACTGCGAGGACTTCTGGCGGCGGGCGTGCTCGTCTATCACGTCGCTTTCATGGCCGGGATCACCAGCTTCATCCAGCAGCCGGGCGACGGCGTCTGGGGAGTGCTGACCGACGGCCTGGGGGTCATGCTGCCCCCGTTCTTCGTGCTGTCGGGAATGTTCCTCTACCGCCCGTTCGCCCGCGCGACCCTCGCGGGGGGCGACCGGCCGGCGGTGGGGCACTTCCTGCTCCGGCGCGCGCTGCGGATCCTGCCGCTGTACTGGCTGGTCGCGGTCGTGGGACTGCTGACGATCAACCTCTTCAACATCGACTCGGTCGGTGACGTCCTCCGCCCGCTCCTGCTGGTCCACTTCTTCTGGGCCGCCGGCCAGCCGATGTTCGGCCTGGAGCACACCTGGACGGTGCCCGCCGAGATCTCCTTCTACCTCGTCCTGCCGATCCTGGCCTGGCTGGGACACCGGTACGCGCGGCGGACCGGCGACGTGGCCCGGCGCGCCCGCAGGATGCTGCTCCCGGTCGCGGGCTTCGCGCTCATCGGGCTCGCCTGGGTCGTCTACAGCCGGATCCCGTCCCTGGTCGCGTCCAGGGTCTTCTCCTTCGAGCAGTACTTCTGGCCGCTGCACTTCCTGCACTACTTCGCCGGCGGCATGGCGCTGGCGGTGGCGTCCGCCTACGCGGAGGCGACCTCCCGGCAGCCGTCGCTCTACCGGCTGACGACCCGGTGGCCGAGCCTGCTGTGGCTGGTGGCCCTGGTGACCTACGTCGTGTACGGCCTCAAGCCCTTCGGCGCCCCCGTCCCCGGCGCCTGGTCGGGCTTCGTCTACGAGATGAGCGGGATCGTCGCGGCCTCGATCTTCTCGATGGCGATCGTCCTGCTGGTCACCGTGGCGAACTCCGGGACCCGGGCCCTGGACGCGGTGCTGGGCAACCGGCCGCTGCGCTACCTCGGGCGCGTCTCCTACGGCATCTACCTGTGGCACGTGCTCGTCATCGAGTACTGGTTCTCCAACGGCGCCCTGTTCGGCGTCCCGGCCGTCGCGAGCGTGCAGTGGCGCGGGACCGTGAACTTCTGGGTGCTGCTGGCCTTCACCGCGGCGCTCACGCTCCTGGCCGCGACGGCCTCCTACTACCTGGTGGAGCGCCCGCTGGCACGGCTGGCGAGCCGCCGCTCCTCCGGCACGGAGTCCATCGCCCCCAGCGCGACCGTCCCCACCGCGGACGCGCCCGGCACGGCCCCCGCCGCGCCCGGCACCGCCCCGGCCACCGCCCCGGCCACCGGCACGGACACCGGCGCGGACGCCCCGGCGCTCGCGGACAGCGGCTCCGGCGCCCGCCGCTGAACCCCCTATCCGAGGAGAGGTCACCGAAATGTCGACCAGAGCGAGGATCGTCGCGATCAACGGCTCCGAGCGTGACGGGAACACCGCGGACGTCCTGCGGCACGCCGCCCGCGTGGCCGCCGAACGGCAGGCCGACCTGGAGGTCGTCGACCTCAGGAACATCCGGATGACCCGGTGCGGCCCCTGCGGGGACTGCAACGACCGGCCCGTGCCCTGCGCCGTGCAGGACGACGTCCCCGCGGTGGTGGAGAAGATGATCGCCGCCGACGGCATCATCTACGCCGCGCCGGTGCACGGCTTCGGCACCGCGGGCCTGATGCAGACGTTCATCGAGCGCTCGGGCGTCGGCTACCTGCGCTTCGACCGCCCGCTCAGCAACAAGGTGGCCGGTGTCATCGCGGTCGCCCGGCGCTACAGCGCCGGGGAGGTCTGGGCCCAGCTGACGGTCAACGCCCTGCTCAACCGGATGATCCTCGTCGGCAGCGGGTTCCCCGCCCAGGTGCACGCCCTGCACAAGGGCGACGCCTGGAAGGACGAGGAGGGCCTGACCAACGTGGCCCGGATGGTCGAGCGCATGATCGACATGATTCACATGATCAAGGAGTACCGGGCGATCACCGGGCGGCAGGAGATCCTCGCCGTCAGCGAGCGCAACGAGCGCGTCGGCCTGGCCCTCGACGAGATGCGGGAGCGCGTGTGAACGCGCCGGCCGACCTCCGGCGCGAGCAGGACTTCCGGCGCGAGTACGAGGAGGTCCTGCGCGCCTTCCACGCCGGCACGATGACCCCCGCGGACCGGGACCGCTGGTACGGCCGTCGCCTGACGGCCGTGCTGCGGCACGTCACCGCGCGCTCGCCGTTCTACCGGCGCCACCTCGCCGGGGTGGACGTCGAGGGCGTCACCCCGGGCACGCTGCACACGCTGCCCTTCACCACCAAGGAGGACCTGCGCCGGGAGAAGTACGACGTGCTGTCGGGCACCCCGGCCGAGGCGTCGGTCTTCTACGAGACGACGGGCACGACCGGCCCGCCCACGCCCTGCCCGCGCGGTCCCAGGGACGTCCTCACCAGCAACGCCGCGGTCGAGGAGTCCTGGCGCCGGCTGTTCCGCGCCCGGTTCGGCGACCGCATGCCCGTCGTCGGGCTGATGGGCCCCTCCGAGCTGTACGCCTTCGGAGACGTGTTCGGCTCGGTCTCCGCGGCGCTGGGCGCCTGCCACGTCAAGATCTGGCCCGAGTCGCCCCGGGTGGGGTTCCGCACGGCGCTGCGGCTCATCGGCGAGCTGGGCGTCGAGGTCGTGGTCTGCGCCCCGGCCATGTGCCTGAGCCTGGCCAAGGCCGCCCTGCACCACGGCCACGACCCGGCACGGCTGCCGATCTCGGCGTTCCTGGTCCTCGGCGAGGTCTGCACTCCGCAGTTCGCCGCCAACGTGGCGTCGGTGTGGCCGGGCGCGACCGTCTACCCGGCGCTGTACGGCTCCCAGGAGGCGTTGTGCATCGCCACCGGCGCGGTCACCGGACAGCTGCACCTGTCGGCGCTGAACTACCTGGTCGAACTCGTCGACCCCGACACCGGCCGCGTGCTCGGCGACACCGGGACCGGTGAACTGGTCCTGACCATGCTCGTCGACGGCATCAAGCCGCTCATCCGCTACCGCACCGGGGACCTCGTCCGGATCACCCCCGCACCCGCGGGCGCCGCGCTGCCGGGACCGGTGGTGGAGGTGCTCGGCCGGGTGGGCGACCGGATCCCGCTGGGCTCGGCCACGCTGCTGCCGGCCGAGCTGGAGGCGACGGTCCTGGACGGGGTCCGCGGCTGCCTGGGGTACCAGATCGTCATCGACGAGCGTGACGGCGCCGACGAGGTGACGGTCCGCATGGACCTGCTCCCCGAGGCCGGCGACCCGGACGCGCTCGGCGCGGGGGTGGCCGCCCGGCTGCGCGAGCGCGCCGGCGTCCGCGCCCGCGTCGTCGCCGACCCCGGCCTGGACCCGGTGACCGCGACGGGCTCGTACGTGAGCTGGAAGGCGGCGCGCATCCTCGACAACCGCGTCGAGGCGGACGGCGCGTCGCTGGTCGCCCGCCGGGTCGCCCACCGCTACGCGGTCACCACCTGAGGCACGGAGATGGGCGCCATGACCGATCCGAACGGGACGCCGCAGAGCGGGACGGGCCGCGTGCGGGTGCGCACCGTGCGGCGCACCCTGCCGCCGACCGAGGCGCTCCCGGCCTACCTCGCGCTGGCCGGGAGGTTCGGACGCGACCAGGTCTACCTCCTGGAGTCCGGGGAGGGACCGGAGAACGACTGCCGCTACCACGTCACCGGGTTCGGGGCGCTGCTCACGTTCTCGGTGACGCGGAGCCGGGTGCGGGTCGACGGGGTGCCCGCCCTGCGCGAGGCGGTGCTGCGCCGGGTCGGTCCCCTGCTGGCGGGCACCGGGGACCGGCTCGCCCTGCGCCGGCCCCGCGACCTGTGGCCGGTCCTGCGCGCGCTGCAGGAGACGTTCCAGGCCGAGGGGTCGGCGTCGCGGTTCCGGTTCGGCTTCCTGGCCTACTTCGGCTACGACACCGCCCGCTACATCGAGGAGCTGCCCTACCTGATCGAGCGGGGCCCGGACGTGCCCGACGTCCAGCTGGTGCTGCACCGGGGCTGCCTGGTGACCGACCGGGCGACCGGGAGCTCCGAGTTGCTGCTCCACGAGAGCGACGCCTGGCCCGCCCTGGACCCCGGCCCGCTGCTCGGCCTGCTGGCCGGGGCCGTACGGCCGCTGCCGGTGCGCTCCGACGCCGACCTGCCGCCCGCCTCCGCCCGGGGCGACACCGGCCGCGAGCACTACCTGCGCAACGTCCGCCGGTGCCTGGAGCACATCGCCGCGGGCGACATCTACCAGGTGCAGATCGGTCACGAGCTGACGATCCGCAGCCAGGCCGACCCGGTCGACGTCTACGGCAGACTGCGGGCCCGCAACCCGTCGCCCTACATGTACCTGACGACGCTCGGCCCGCACACCGTGATCGGGGCCAGCCCCGAGGTGTTCGTACGGATCGAGGACGGCCACGTGCTCATGCGGCCGATCGCCGGGACGGCCCCCCGGGGCGGGGGGGACGGAGGAGGTGACGAGGCGGTCGCCGGGCGGCTCCGCTCGGACCCCAAGGAGATCGCCGAGCACACGATGCTGGTCGACCTGTGCCGCAACGACATCGGCCGGATCTGCCGGGCCGGCACCCTGGAGGTGCCCGACCGGATGGCGGTCGAGCGCTACTCGCACGTCCTGCACCTGGTCTCCACCGTGGCCGGGCGGGCCGAGGAGGGCGAGGACGCCTTCACGGTCATCCCCGCGCTCTTCCCCGCCGGCACCGTGACCGGCGCGCCGAAGATCCGCGCGATGGAGATCATCGAGGAGGTCGAGACCAGCCGCAGGGGACTGTACGCCGGGGCGCTGGGCCTGATCGACGTCGGCGGCTACGTCAACCTGGCCCTGTGCATCCGCACCCTGCTGCACCGCGACGGCGTCTACCGCACCCGGGCCTCGGCGGGCATCGTCGCCGACTCGGCCCCCGAACGGGAGTGGACCGAGACGCTCGCCAAGTCCACCGCCGCCTACTGGGCGGTGACCGGCGAGGAGCCGCCGCGGGCCGGGCCCTCCGGCGTCCGGGGACGCGGGCGCGGCCACCGGCGCGGCGTACGGTCCCCGCAGCGCCCCTGAGACCGGCCCCGGGACCGCCACCGCCCCTGAGACCGACACCGATCCCGAGACCGCCAGACCCATGAGGACCATCGAGCCCATCGGGGGACCGTTCAAGGACCTTTCGGACCTGTGAGGGACTCCCGGGGGAGACCCCTGACGAGAGCGAGGGCGCCGTGAGTGATCCGACGCGCATCCTGGTCGTCGACGCGTTCGACAGTTTCGTCTACATCATCCGCCAGTACCTGATGTCGGCCGGGGCCGACCCCATGGTGGTACGCGCCAACGAGCTGCGCCCCGACGACGTGCGGCGGATGCGGCCCGGCGGGATCCTGCTGGGACCCGGCCCCGGCCACCCGGCCGAGTCCGGCCACGTGGAGCTGGTACGGGCCTTCGCCGGCCGGGTGCCGATGCTCGGCGTCTGCCTCGGGCACCAGGCGATCGGCCTGGCCTACGGCGCGGACGTGGTGCGGGCGCGGAACCTGATGCACGGCAAGACCAGCCGCGTCGTGCACGACGGCAGGGGGCTGTTCGCCGGGATGCGCGACGGCTTCCACGCGACCCGCTACCACTCGCTGATCGTGGCCGAGGAGACCGTCCCGGACTGCCTGGAGGTCAGCGCCCGCTCCCGCGACGACGGCTACGTCATGGGGCTGCGCCACCGCGACCTGCCGATCGAGTCCGTGCAGTTCCATCCCGAGAGCGTCCACACCGAGGACGGCATGCGGATGATCGGCTCCTTCACCGCCGCCTGCGCGGACTACCCGGCCTGGGACCGGCGCGCGACCGCCTCCGAGGCCGCGTGACGACGGGCCCGCCCGTGCCTCTGCGCCGCACGGGCGGGCCCGGACCGCCCGTGCGGTTCGAACCAGCCCGTACCGCCAGGAACCGCGCAATCGCGGAGATGCGTCGCATCGTCCCGGGTGGGACCGTCCCAGTGATCGGCCGATCTCACCGCCCGACCCGAACGGTCACCGCCACGGCCGCGGTGCAGAAAGACAGGTAACCATGCGTCCCTTCCGTATCGACATCCCGCAAGCCGACCTCGACGACCTGCACCGCAGGCTGGACGCGGCCCGCTGGCCGGGCGAGGTGCCCGGCGTCGGCTGGGAGCGCGGCGTGCCCCTGGACTACCTCAGGGAACTGGCCGAGTACTGGCGGACGAGCTACGACTGGCGCGCGGCCGAGGCCCGCCTCAACCGGTACCCGCAGTTCGTCACCGAGATCGACGGCGCGAACGTGCACTTCCTGCACGTGCGGTCACCGCACCCCGGGGCCGTGCCGCTGATCCTCACCCACGGCTGGCCCGGCTCCTTCGCCGAGTTCGTCGACGTGATCGAGCCGCTGACCACCGGTGACCCCGACAACGCCTTCCACGTGGTCGTCCCGTCCATCCCCGGGTTCGGGTTCTCCGGGCCGGCCCCGGAGGCCGGCTGGGACGTGCCCCGCGTCGCGCGGGCGTGGGCCGAGCTCATGCACCGCCTCGGGTACGACCGCTACATCGCCCAGGGCGGCGACTGGGGCAAGGTGATCTCCCTCAACCTCGGCCTGGCCGACCCCGAGCACGTCATCGGCGTGCACCTGAACATGCTGGTGACGTTCCCGCCCGACGACCCCGCCGCGCTCGCCGACCTCGACGAGGCCGACCTGGCCAAGCTGGGGCACGCCCAGTGGTTCGCCGACGACGGGCTCGGCTGGCAGAAGATCCAGTCGACCCGGCCGCAGACCCTGGCCTACGGCCTGACCGACTCCCCGATCGGCCAGCTCGCCTGGATCGTGGAGAAGTTCAAGGAGTGGACCGACTCGGACAAGTCCCCCGAGGACGCGATCGACCGGGACCGGCTCCTGACCAACGTCATGATCTACTGGCTCACCGCCACCGCGGGGTCCAGCGCGCAGATCTACTACGAGACCACCCACCTGGCGGCCGACTTCGTCCGCACCTGGGGAGGCCCCTGGCCGCTGACCATGCCGGTCGGGGTGGCGGTCTTCCCGGCCGACGCCTCGCGGCCGGTCCGGCGCTTCGCCGAGCGGATCCTGCCGACGCTCTCGCACTGGACCGAGTTCGACCGCGGCGGCCACTTCGCCGCCATGGAACAGCCCGGGCTGTTCGTCGGTGACGTGCGCGCGTTCGCCCGTTCCCTGAGGTGAGGTACTACCACCTGCCCGAGTTCGGCGGCGTGGACGCGCTCCGGCTCGGCGAGCGCGACGAACCCCGGCCCGGCCCGCGCCAGGTGCTGGTCCGCATGCGCGCCTGGTCGCTGAACCACCGCGACCTGCTGATCGCGCGCGCCGCGTACGGCCGCGACGTCCGGCCCGGGGTGGTCCCGCTCTCCGACGGCGCGGGCGAGGTCGCCGTGACCGGTGAGGGGGTGACGCGCTGGCGGACCGGCGACCGGGTGGTCTGCACCGTCATACCGCGCTGGATCGCGGGCCCGCCGACCGCGGAGAAGGTCGCCGGGATGCTCGGCGGGTCGCTCGACGGGGTGCTGGCCGAGTACGTGGTCTTCGACGAGGAGGCCCTGGTCGCCGTCCCCGCGCACCTGAGCCTGGCCGAGGCCGCGACGCTGCCGTGCGCCGCCGTGACCGCCTGGCACGCGCTGGTCGAAGTGGGCGGCCTGCGGCCGGGACAGCGGCTGCTGACGCTGGGCACCGGCGGGGTCTCGCTCTTCGCGCTGCAGCTGGCCGTGGCCGGCGGCGCACGCGTGACCGCCACCTCCGGCAGCGCGGGCAAGCTCGACCGGCTCCGCGACCTCGGCGCCGCCGACGCGATCGACCACGCCGCCGACCCCGGGTGGGGGGCGACGGTGCACGAGCGGTCCGGGGGCGGCGTGGACCACGTCATCGAGGTCGGCGGGTCCGGCACGCTGCGCCAGTCGATCGAGGCCGTCCGGACCGGGGGCCGGATCAGCGTCATCGGGGTGCTGAGCCGGGGGGAGGGCATCGGCCCGGTCCCCCTGCTGCGCAAGGCCCTGTCCGTCCAGGGGGTGCTGGTGGGCAGCCGGGAGATGTTCGAGGAGATGAACCGGGCGCTGGAACGGCACCGGATCCACCCGGTCGTCGACGGGGTGTTCCCCTTCTGCGACGCCGCCGACGCCTACCGCCGCCTCGCCTCCGGCCGGCACGTCGGCAAGGTCGTGATCGCCGCCGACTGACCGGCCGGCGGATCCCGGCAATCGAGAAGTAGTCCGGCGGACACGGCCGGTGTGATCCTGGGAAAAAGGCGCCACGAGAGGCAGAACAAAAAAGGCGCCTCGATAAATCACCATTTTTATGGAAAAGGACGTATGAAGCATGACGGGTTCCGCCACGCCGGAGCCACGGCTTCGCCGTTCCGTGGCGGCGACCGTGGTCGGCAACTTCGTCGAGTACTTTGACTGGCTGGCCTACGGTCTCTTCGCCCCCCTGTTCGCCGCGCAGTTCTTCCCGGCCGCCGACCCCGTCACGTCGCTGCTCGGCGCGTTCGCGGTGTTCGCCGCCGGCATGCTGTTCCGGCCGCTCGGGGGCGTGCTGTTCGGCAGGCTCGCCGACCGGCGCGGGCGCCGCCCCGCCCTGCTGCTCTCGATCGCCCTGATGGCCGCCGGGTCCACGCTCATCGGGATCGCCCCGACGTACGAGCAGATCGGCGTGTTCGCGGCGCTGCTGCTGCTGCTGGCCAGGGCGGCCCAGGGGCTGTCCTCCGGAGGGGAGTGGCCCGCCGCGGTCACGTACCTGATGGAGATGGCCGCGGAGAACCGCAAGTGCTTCTACGGCGGCCTGTTCTCGATGACCGCCTCGGCGGGCGCGTTCCTGGCCGCGCTGCTCGGCGGAGGGCTGTCGGACCTGCTGGGCCCGGCGGCCATGACCGAGTGGGGCTGGCGGGTGCCGTTCCTGCTCGGCGGGGTGTTCGGCGTCGTCCTGCTGCTGGCGCGCAACCGCCTGGCCGAGACCGCCGTCTTCGAGCGCGAGGTGCGCCCCCGCCCGGCCCGCGGCTCCTTCCGCAAGGTCCTGGGCGAGTACCGGCGCCAGGTCCTGCTGACGGTGCTGTTCGTGGCCGGGCTCACCACGGTCATCGGGACCTGGTCGACCGTGGTGCCGGCCATCGGGCACCGTATCGCCCCGCCGGGGACGATGTTCTGGGCCGTGGTCGTCGTCAACCTGATCTCGATGGCGACGATGCCGTTCCTCGGCCGCCTGGCCGACCGGATCGGCGAGCGGCGCTTCCTGACCGCCGTCACCCTCGTCTTCCTGGTCGCCGGGCCGTTCGCCTACCTCGGCATGACGCCCGACCTCGCCGTCCTGACGGCCGCCTACGGCAGCGGCGTCCTGTACATGGGGTGCGTGACGGCCGTCATGCCCAAGATGCTCGCCGCGGTCTTCCCGCCCGAGGTGCGCGGCCTGGGCATCGGCCTGCCGCACGGGCTCACCACGGCGATCCTCGGCGGCCTCACCCCGTCGGTGGCCACCTACCTCGACGGGCGCGGTCTGTCCGGCTGGTACATCGCCGGGGTGATGGCGACGGTGCTGCTGGGATGGCTCGCCGCCGTCGTCGCGACCCGCCGGCCCGCGACCGCGCCCCCCGCGCCGGCCCCGAGGCGGCGTGAACCCGCCGGACTGGCCGGGTGACCGGCTCACCGGCCACCGGGCACTTCCCGACCGATCCCGCTCTGGAGGAGAAATTGCTGACCATCGATGTCCCGACGAGGGACGAGCTCGTACGGCGCGTGGCCGAATCGGTGCCGGCGCTGCGGTCGAAGGCCGCCTGGTCGGAGGAGAACCGGCGGCTGCACGAGGAGACGATCACCACGCTGGCCGAGGCCGGGGTCTTCCGGCTCAGGACGCCGAAGCGCTACGGCGGCTACGAGTGCGACACCCGCACCCTGGTCGACGTGGCCGCCGAGCTGGCCCGCGCCGACGGCTCCACCGCGTGGACCGCCTCGGTCTACTGGATCCCCACCTGGATGGCGTGCCAGTTCCCCGACGAGGTGCAGGACGAGGTGTTCTCCACCCCTGACGTGCGGGTGTGCGGCACGCTGAGCCCGACCGCGATGGCCACCCCGGTGGACGGCGGCGTCGTGGTCAACGGCAGGTGGGGGTTCGTCAGCGGCGCGCTGCACAGCCACTGGCAGGAGATCGTGGCCGTCCAGGTCGGCCCCGGCGCCGAACCCATGCCGATCATCGCGCTGGTCCCCGTCTCCGACCTGCAGATCGTCGACGACTGGCACACGGCCGGGCTGAAGGGCACCGGGAGCGTCACCACGGTGGCGCAGGAGGTGTTCGTGCCCGCCGCCCGGGTGCTCCCGCTGGGCGCCGTCCTGTCCGGGCAGCCCGCCTCCGCCGCGAGCGCCGCCTCCGCGATCTACCGGGCACCCCTGCTCCCGGTCGCCTCCGCCTCCTCCGTCGGCACCGCGATCGGGCTGGCCAGGGCCGCGCGCGAGGCGTTCTTCGAGCGGCTCCCGGAACGGAAGATCACCTACACCGACTACGAGAGCCAGCGGGTCGCGCCGCTGACCCACCTGCAGGTCGCCGACGCCACCATGAAGATCGACGAGGCCGAGTTCCACGCCCACCGCCTGGCCGCGACCGTGGACGCCAAGGCCGCCGCGGGCGAGCCGTGGACGATCGAGGAACGCGCCAGGGCCCGCGCGGACATGGGCGCGGCCTGCCGCCTGGCCAAGGAGGCGGTGGACATCCTCAACAACGCCAGCGGCGGCGGGTCGATCTACAGCCACGTGCCCATCCAGCGGATCGAGCGCGACGTGCAGGCGCTGAACCTGCACGCCCTGATGCACCCCGACACCAACGCCGAGCTCTACGGCCGGGTCCTGTGCGGCCTGGAGCCCAACACCCACTACATCTGACCGTCGGAGACCGCGGTGCCCAGGCCGGGCACCGCGGGGAGAGGGACCACCATGACCGCGACCACCGTGACCACCACGACCGCCGTCGAGCAGGCGGCCGCGGTTCCCCAGCGCATCATCAAGGCCTGGGCCGACCACGACGCCGCCGCCTTCGCCGACGTGTTCACCGAGGACGGGACCATGATCCTGCCCGGCGTCTACCGCAAGGGACGCGAGGAGATCCGCGCGTTCATGACCGGGGCGTTCGCCGGCCCGTACAAGGGGACGCAGGTCACCGGCGCCCCGGTGGACGTCAGGCTGATCGGCGACCGCACCGCGGTGCTGATCACCCAGGGCGGGGTGCTGGCGCCCGGCGAGACCGAGGTCTCCGCCGAGCGGGCCGTACGGGCGAGCTGGGTGCTGGTCGAGCAGGACGGGCAGTGGCGCCTGGCGGCCTACCAGAACAGCCCGCGCGACGCGGCCGGGGCCTGACCCGGGACGCGCCCGCCGGGGGGGCGGGGGGGGGGGGGGGGGGGGGGGGGGGGGGGGGGGGGGGGGGGGGAGAGAGGGAGAAAAGGCCGGAGAAAGAAGG
>NZ_JBVJIA010000002.1:361369-403914 GCF_055586505.1 Streptosporangium sp. NPDC050148
CACCCTTTCCCCCCCCCCCCCCCCCCCCCCCCTCCCCCCCCCCCCCCCCCCCCCCCCCCCCCCCCCCCGCCCCCCCGGCACAAGTCCGCAATCCAGAAGATGCCCCACCGGGCGACCGGGACCACGATGAGGCGGGGGCGGCGAACCGCCTGCGTTCCGGAGACCATGTCCGTCGGAGGTCCCGGCACGGGACCCGAGAAAGGAAGACACGTCCAGACCATGAGTGACATCCAGAAGCTCGTTCAGGAGGCCATCGACCAGCTCGTCGAGTCCGGAGCCGAGACGGGTCTTCAGGCCGCCGTCTACCGCGACGGCGTCCTCGTGGCCGACGCCGTCGCCGGCGTCGCCGACCCGGCCACCGGCCGCAGGCTCGACTCCGGCACCCCGATCTTCAGCACCTCCATGGGCAAGGGGGTCGCCGCCACCGTCGTGCACGTGCTCGTCGAGCGCGGGGTGTTCGGGTACGACACCCGCGTCGCCGAGCTGTGGCCCGAGTTCGCCGCCCACGGCAAGGACTCCGTGACGGTGCGCCACGTGCTGACCCACTCGGCCGGCGTGCCCGGCGTGCCGGAGGACCTCAAGCCCGCGGACCTGTCCGACTGGCAGAAGATGGTCTCCTTCATCGAGAACGCCGAGCCGTGGTGGGAGCCGGGCACCAAGACCGGCTACCACACCCTGACGTTCGGCTACATCGTCGGGGAGATCATCCGCCGCGCCACCGGCAAGCCCATCTCGCAGGTGCTGCGCGAGGAGGTCGCCGCCCCGCTCGGCGTCGCCGAGGAGCTGTACTTCGCCGTTCCCGAGTCCCGCCTCGACGCCGTGGCCAGGCTGGAGGACATGCCGGGCGCCGCGGAGATGGCGGCCTCGATGCCCGCGGACCTGCCCATGTTCAAGACGGCGCCGCTGTCCGTGGCGCCCTCGGCCGAGCTGTACAACGACCCCGCCTTCCTCACCGCCGACGTCCCGGCGGGCGGCACCATGACCGCGCGGGCGGTGGCGCGCATGTACGCCGCCCTGCTGGGCGAGGTGGACGGCGTCCGCCTGATCTCGCCCGAGCGGCTCCGGGAGGTCACCGCCCCCGCGGAGACCGGCCAGGACCAGATCTTCGGCTTCCCGGCCTCGCGGACGCTGGGCTACGACTTCGGCCAGCCGATCAAGCAGGCGGGCGAGACCCCGACCGCGTTCGGCTTCGCCGGCACCAACGGCGCCGCGGTGTCCGCGGACACCGCCACCGGCACCGTGGTCGCCGTGACGAAGACCCGGATCGCGATGGGCCAGTTCGCCGCCTACGAGAAGGTCGCGGAGATCGTCGCCTCGTCGACGCGCTGACGGCCGGGGGCCGCGCCGCCCGTCGGCCGTGAGGGACGGGCGGCGCGGCCTTCGCCGCGTGAAGGATCAAGGAGGACGCGGTGTCGGACAAGGCCGACATGAGCGCCAGGCTGTGGTCGCTCGCGCACCTGGGAACCCCGATGGCGATCCGGGTGGCCGCCACGCTGCGCATCGCCGACCGGGTGGCCGCCGAGCCCCGGAGCGCGCGGGAACTCGCCGAGCAGACCGGCGCGCACGCCGACGCGCTGGAGCGCGTGCTGCGGCACCTGGCCGCCAAGGGCGTGCTGTCCCGGGACGACGCCGGGCGGTACGCGCTGACCCCGCTGGGCGAGCCGCTGCGCACCGGCCACCCCGCCCACCTGCGGGACATGCTGGACATCGACGGCGCGGTCGGCCGCGCCGAGCTCAGCCTCGTCCGGCTCCTGCACAGCGTGCGCACGGGCGAGGCCGCCTACCCCGTGCAGTTCGGCCGCCCCTTCTGGGACGACCTGGCCGCGGACCCGGCGCTGGCCGCCTCCTTCGACGCGCGGATGGGGGCCGACGCCGTCGAGCGGGCCGGTGAGATCGTGTCGGCCTGCGACTGGGGGGCGCTGGGCCACGTCGTCGACGTCGGCGGCGGCGACGGCACGCTCATGATCGCGCTGCTGACCCGTTTCCCCGCCCTGCGGGGGACCGTCGTGGACCTGCCCGGCACCGCGGAGACCGCGCGCAAGGCGCTGGCCGAGGCCGGGCTCGCCGACCGGGGCGACGTCGTCCCCGGAAGCTTCTTCGAGCCGCTGCCGCGCGGACGCGGGGGATACCTGCTCTCGTCGGTCGTCCACGACTGGGACGACGAGGCGGCACGGACGATCCTGCGCCGCTGCGCGGAGGCGGCCGGCGACGACGGCTCGGTCTTCGTCATCGAGCGGATCGGCCCGGACGGCGAGTCGCCGCACACCGCCATGGACCTGCGGATGCTCGCCTACTACGGCGGGAAGGAACGCCGCGCCGCCGAACTGGCCGCGCTGGCGGCGGACGCCGGGCTCGAGGCGGTGGCGGTGCACCCGGCCGGGCGGCTGTCGGTGATCGAGTTCACCGCCGCGCGGCGTCCCGCGCCCCGGCGGGAGGAGGACGCCGGCCGTACCGGGCGGGACGGCGCGGCCGCGGCAGAAGGACAGGAAGGACAGGAAGGACGAGCCGGAAGGACCGGCACCGAGGCGGCGGTCGCGGCCGGATGACGGCCGGGCGGCGGTCGCGCGGAACGACACGAAGGGCAGGGCAGCCGATGGCGGAGCAGGACGTTATCCGGATCACCGGGGCGCGGGTGCACAACCTCAAGGACGTCTCCCTGACGATCCCGAAGAACAAGATCACCGTGTTCACGGGGGTGTCGGGCTCGGGCAAGTCGTCGCTCGTCTTCGACACCGTGGGCGTCGAGGCGCAACGCCAGCTCAACGCGACGTTCCCCTGGTTCATCCGCAACCAGCTGCCGAAGTACGAACGGCCGCAGGCCGACGCCGTCGAGAACCTCACCCCTCCGGTGATCGTCGACCAGAAGCCGGTGGGCGGCGACGCCCGCTCCACCGTGGGGACGATGACCGACGTCTACTCCATGGTCCGTGCCCTGTTCGCCCGGCACGAGGGACCCGACGGCCGGGTCTCGTCGTACTCCTTCAACGATCCCGCCGGCATGTGCCCGGAGTGCGAGGGCCTGGGCCGCACCGTCCAGGTCGACCTGGAGCTGTTCTTCGACCGCTCCAAGTCCCTCCAGGACGGGGCGATCCAGTACCCCGAGTACAAGGTGGGCAGCCCCGACTGGCAGATCTGGGTCAACTCCGGCCGCTTCGACCCGGACAAGCCGCTGAAGGACTTCACCGACAAGGAGTGGAACGACCTGCTCCACGGCACGGGCGGGCCCAAGATCAAGGTCAAGACGAAGAACGTCTCCTTCCAGACCGACTACGAGGGCGTCATCGACCGCTTCACCCGGCTCAACCTCAAGCGCGACCTGTCCGCGCTGAGCGCGAAGCGGCGGGAGACCGTCGAACGGTTCATGAACAGCGGCGTCTGCCCGGCCTGCGAGGGCGCCCGGCTGAACGCCGCCGCGCTCGCCACCCGGATCAACGGCCGCAACATCGCCGAGTGGTGCTCCATGCAGATCACCGACCTGCGCAAGGAGCTGACCGGGATCGACGACCCGGTGGCCGTCCCGATCGCCGCGGCCCTGGAGCGCATCGTCGCGATCGGGCTCGGCTACCTCAGCCTGGACCGTCCCACGCCCACGCTCTCCGGCGGGGAGGGGCAGCGGCTGAAGATGGTCCGGCACCTGGGCAGCGAGCTGACCGGCCTGACGTACATCTTCGACGAGCCGAGCGTCGGCCTGCACCCGCGCGACGTGGAGCGGCTCACCGAGCAGCTCCGCGCGCTGCGCGACCAGGGCAACACGGTGCTGGTCGTCGAGCACGACCCCGACGTGATCGCCGTCGCCGACCACGTCGTCGACGTCGGCCCGGGCGCGGGCGCCCACGGAGGTGAGATCGTCTTCTCCGGGGACCTGAAGGGCCTGCGCGGGTCCGGCACCGCCACCGGCCGCGCGCTGGGCGTCAAGGCCGAGATCAAGAAGGACGTCCGCACGCCGCGCGGAGAGCTGCGGATCGAGGGCGCCGACCTGCACAACCTGAAGAACGTGACCGTGACCATCCCCGCCGGGGTGCTGACGGCCGTCACCGGCGTGGCCGGGGCGGGCAAGAGCACCCTGATCGGCGAGGTGTTCCGCGCCTGCCGGCCGGAGGCGGTCTTCGTCGACCAGTCACCGATCGCCGCGTCCTCCCGGTCCACGCCCGCCACCTACCTCGGCATGATGGACCCGATCCGCAAGCTGTTCGCCAAGGCCGGCGGTGTTGACGCGGGACTGTTCAGCTTCAACTCCAAGGGCGCCTGCGAGGAGTGCCAGGGGCGCGGCGTCATCATCACCGAGCTGGCCTTCGCCGACCCGGTCACGGTCCACTGCGAGACCTGCCGGGGCCGGCGGTTCAAGGAGGAGGTGCTGGCCCACCGGCTGCGCGACGCCTCCATCGCCGACGTGCTGGAGATGCCGGCCGAGACGGCCGCGGAGTTCTTCACCGAGAAGGCCCTGCGCGCCAAGGCCCAGGCCCTCATCGACGTCGGCCTGGGATACCTCACCCTCGGGCAGCCGCTCAGCTCGCTGTCCGGAGGTGAGCTGCAGCGCATCAAGCTCGCCGACCGGCTCGGCCGCACCGGGGAGATCTACGTCCTCGACGAGCCCACCACCGGGCTGCACCTGTCCGACGTCGACACCCTCATGGCCCTGCTGGACCGCATCGTCGACGAGGGGAACACGGTCGTCGTCGTCGAGCACCACCTCGACGTCGTCCGGCAGGCCGACTGGGTGATCGACCTGGGTCCCGAGGGCGGCCACGACGGGGGACGGGTCGTCTTCACCGGCACCCCCGGCGACCTCGTCGAGTCCACGGACTCGATCACGGCCGAGTACCTCCGGCGCCACGTGCGGTCCCGGGGCTCCCGGTCCGCCACGTCCACGAAGTCCGCGGGCTGAGCCCCGGCGGGGGCCGGCCCGGCAGGGCCCGGCCCCCGCCTCGGATCACCCCCGGCGGGGGCCGATCAGGCGGCCCGGCCGGTACGAACCGGCCGGGCGGCCCGATGAGCCTCCGGCGGGTGCCGGGACGGCGGCACGACCCGGCCGCTCCCGCACCGGGACGTTCGAGGAAGGCCCGGTCCCCGAGGAGTTCGGGGAAGGGCGAGACGACCGAGGCAAAGGATGATGATGACCGAGCGGGCGGCGGCCTCCCCCGAGGAGGCGATGGCGGCGTTGCTGTCCCCGGACGGACGCCGCGACCCCTATCCCCGTTACGAGGCACTGCGCGCCCACGGGGACCTGGTGACCGTCAGACCCGGCCTGATGGCCGCGGTCGGTTACGCGGTGTGCGCGCGAGCCCTGCGGGAACCGTGGCTCCAGGTCCAGGACGCCGGGAGCTACGACCGGGACCTGCCGGGATGGCGCTCCCACTCCTCCCTGCGGGGATGGACCGGCTCCATGCTGTACACCAACCCGCCCGACCACACGCGGCTGCGGCGCCTGGTCAGCGGCGCGTTCACGTTCCGCCGGGTGACGGCGCTGCGGCCGGCGATCGAGCGCATGACCGGCCGGCTGCTCGACCGCGTGGCCGAGCTCGGCGCGGGCGGGGCCCCGGTGGACTTCATGCGGGAGTTCGCCTTCCGCCTGCCCGTTGGGGTGATCGGCGCCCTGCTCGGCGTCCCCGAGGACGACCAGGGCTGGTTCCGCGCCGCCGCGGCCGACGTGACGCTCGCGCTGGAGGGCACCACCGACCCGTCCGTGCTCGGTACGGCGGACAAGGCCATGGACGAGCTGTCGGCGTACTTCACCACGCTGATCGCCCACCGGCGCCGGCACCCGGCCGACGACCTCGTCAGCGACCTGGTGCGGGTGCACGACACCGACGGGAGCAGGCTCGGCGAGCACGAGCTGACGGCCAACCTCGTCCTGCTGCTGTCGGCCGGCTTCGACACCACCACCCACCTGCTGGGACACGGCCTGAAGCTGGCGCTGGAGCACCCGGACGCGGCCGCGAGGCTCGCCGCGGAGCCCGGATTCGCCGAGGGCTACGTGGAGGAGTGCCTGCGCTTCGAGCCGCCCGTCCAGGCCACCACCCGCTGGGCCGTCACCGACGCCGACCTGCTGGGGACGCGCGTCCCCGAGGGCACCAAGGTGGTGGTCATGCTGGCCGCAGGGAACCGGGACCCGCGTCGTTTCGACCGGCCGGACGTCTTCGACCCGGCGAGACCGGACAACCAGCCGCTGAGCTTCGGCGGCGGTGCCCACTTCTGCCTGGGGGCGGCCCTGGCCCGCCTGGAGGCGCGGATCGCGCTGCCCATGCTGCTGCGCCGCTTCCCGGCCGTCACCGCCGCCGGGCCCGCCGACTACCGCGACCGCTGGCTGGTACGGGGCCACGACACCTTCCCCGTCACCGTCGGGTGACGTCCACGAGCCGAGGGACCGCCACCGGACGGGACCGACCACGTGGGAGACGACCGGGTGAGAGCCGGCCGCCCGGGAACGACCGCGTGAGAGACGACCGCGCGGGAGAGACGACCCGGGAGACGATCGGGTGAGGAGCGACGGACCGGGCGGGGGACGCGAGGAGAACGAGAAACGGCCGGGGCGCCCGCGGGCGCCCCGGCCGTGACCCGTGCGGCCGGCGAAGCCATCAGAAGTTCCACCTGGTCGCGCCGTACGGTGCCGCGGTGCCCAGGGCGAACACCTTGTCCGGGACCACCTCGTACACGTACCACGGGGGCGGCCCCGCGCTCGGGGCGCTGTACTCGGCGTACAGGGCGCCGTCGCGGACGGACGGTTCCCAGCCCTGTGCCGCGTACGCCTCGGCGATCCCCTGCAGCCGGTCCTCCGCGGTCACCCGCTCCGCCTGCCCCTCCACGACGAGGTCGAACTCCTTCAGGGCGACCGTGACGGCGCAGCGCGGGTCGTGCGCGAGGTTCCTGCCCTTGCGGGTGCCCGGACCGGTGGTGAAGTGGAAGGCACCCTTCCACCAGAGCGCTCCCAGCGGCATGACGTGCGGCCTGCCGTCCGGGCAGACCGTCGTCAGCCAGCAGGTGTACCGGCCGGGACCGCCCGAGCCCGGTACCTGCGAGAAGCCGTCGTCGAGGCCCTCCAGCACCTGCTTCCAGGGGATCGGCGGCGCGCCGTACCCGTCGAGGTTCCGTTCGGCCACGGGTTCCCTCATGAGCATCCTTTCTCTCTGTCCTCTCCGTCACCTGGGGCGGGACGCCTCCCGACTCCTATCACGCCGCGATCTCGACGCGCGTGTGGTCGCCGATGACGAGGCGGTGGCGGATCTCGTCGCGGCGGGGCGCGATGACGGCGGCCCGGCCGATCAGGGAGTCCTGCAGCCGGTCGATCCCCGAGATGGAGGCCTCGTCCATGACGATGGAGCCCGACAGTCCGGTGCCGCGGAGCACGCAGCCGGCACCGAGGGAGACGTCCGGCCCGATCCGGCTGTCCTCGACCAGGGTGCCCGGGCCGACGATCACCGGGCCGACGATCCGCGACCGCACCACGCGGGCTCCCGGCGCCACCACCACCGGGCCCGACAGGCTGCTCAGGGGGTCGACCTCCCCGGCGATCTCGGTACGGAGCCCGCCCAGCAGGTGGCGGTTGCACTCCAGCACGTCCTCGATCCGCCCCGTGTCCTTCCAGTAGCCGCCGTACACGCTGGCCCTGACCGTGGCGCCGCGGTCGATCAGCAGCTGGATCGCGTCGGTGATCTCCAGCTCGCCGCGGGCGCCGGGAGTGACGGCCTCGGCCGCCGCGTGGACGGCCGGGGTGAAGAAGTAGACGCCGACGAGGGCCAGGTCGCTACGCGGGTGGCGGGGCTTCTCGACCAGGCGCCGCACGGTGCCGTCCGGCTCCACCTCCGCGACGCCGAACGCCCGGGGGTCGGCCACCCTCTGCACCACCACCTGCGCGGCCGGGCGTTCGGCCCGGAAGGACGCGGCGATGTCGGCGACCCCGTCGGGCAGCATGTTGTCGCCCAGGTACATCACGAAGTCGTCGTCGCCGAGGAACGGCCGGCCCAGCCTGACGCAGTGCGCCAGGCCCAGCGGCCGCTCCTGCCGGATGTAGGTCACGCGCAGTCCCAGGCGGGAGCCGTCGCCGATCGCCCGCTCGATCTCCGGCGACCACGTGCCCACCACGATGCCGACCTCCCTCACCCCCAGTCCCCGGATGTCGTCCAGGACGTGCTCCAGGACCGGACGGCCGGCGATGGGGATGAGCTGCTTCGGCATGGAGTAACTGAAGGGGCGAAGGCGCGTTCCCGACCCGCCCGACAGAACAAGGGCTTTCATGAGCGACTCCGAAGATTTCCTGAGAGCGGCGTGCGCGGACCGCCACGCGGGCCGGTCGTGCCGGCCCGCGTGCCCGGTTCTCAGCGCACGGACATCTCGCCGGCGCCCTCGGGGGCCCGCGCCGGCCCTGACGCGCCGGCGCCTTCCGGCCTCCCGGCCCGGTCGTCCCGCGGCCTTCCGGCACCGGTCTCCCCGGGCGTCCCGGCACCGGTCTGCGCGGTCTGCGCGGCCTCTCCGGCCGGGGAGGTGCCCGCCTCCTGCGGGCCGCCGGCCTGTGCCGCGCCGGTGGGCGGGACCCGCCGCAGGCCGGCCAGCGCGACGGCGGCCAGACCGAGGAAGACGACCGCCGTGACGACCGCGGTGACGTGCAGCCCGGAGGTGAAGGCATCCCGGGCGGAGGCGAGCAGCTCGCCACCGGCCTGCCCGGGGAAGCGCTGCGCGGCGAGCACCGCCCCGCTGATGCTCTCCCGGGCGGCCTGGGCCGCCCCGTCGGGCACCCCGGCGGGCACGGTGACGCCGGTGCGGTAGACCGCGGTGGCCACCAGGCCCAGGACGGCCACCCCCATCGCGGTGCCGAACTCGCTCCCGGTGGACTGCAGCGACCCGGCCGAGCCGGCGCGCTCCGGCGGCGCGGACGTCATGACCAGCAGGGGGCTCAGCACGGTGATCGGGCTGCCGCCGGCGTAGACCATGACCAGGCCGGTCATCAGGAGCGGCATGTCGCCGGAGGCGCCCACCCGGGTGAGCACGACCATCCCGGCCGCCGCGAGCACGGCTCCGGCGGCGATCAGGTACGCCGGGCGCACGACCCGCGCGACCGCGCCGGCCACGTTGCCCATCACGATCATGACCACCGCCGGGAGCACCATCCACAGCGCCACGCCCGAGGGCGAGTATCCCTGGACGAGCTGCAGGAACAGCGTCACCACCAGGCCGGTCCCGCCCATGACGAACGCGAACATCAGCGACAGCACCATGGTGCCGGAGAGCACGCGGATGCCGAACAGGCGCAGGTCGAGGAGCGGGTCGGCCAGCGTGCGCTGCCGCCGTACGAAGACCAGCGCGCAGGCCGCGCCCAGCAGGATCGCGGCGGCCGCCTGCGGGGCCGGGCCACCGCGGGCCAGCTCCTTGAGCCCGTAGATGAGCGGCAGCACCGCGCCCAGGGAGAGCAGCACGCTCGGCACGTCCAGCCGTCCCGCGTCCGGGTTGCGGGACTCGGGCACCAGGAACGGCGCGGTCAGCAGCAGCAGGCCCATGACGGGCACGGCCATCAGGAAGATCGATCCCCACCAGAAGGCGCCCAGCAGCAGGCCGCCGACCACGGGGCCGAGGATCACGCCCGCCATGATGGACGAGCCCCACACGGCCATGGCCGTGCCCATCTGCCGGGGGTCGGGGAACATGTCCCGGATCAGCGCGAGGACGGAGGGGGCCACCGTCGCCCCGGCCACGCCGAGCAGCGCCCGGGCGCCGATCAGCATCGGCGTCGAGGTCGCGTAGGCGGCCAGCAGCGAGGCGGCGACGAACATCGCGGCCCCGGCCAGCAGCACTTTGCGCCGGCCGATCCGGTCGCCCAGCGTGCCCATCGTGACCAGGAAACCGGCGATCATGAAGCCGTAGATGTCCGAGATCCAGAGCTGTTCGACCCCGCCCGCGCCCAGGTCGGCGCTCACGTGCGGCAGCGCCAGGAACATCACGGTGATGTCCACGGTGGTGAGCATGGTCGGCAGGCACATCACGGCCAGGCCCGCCCACTGGCGCCATCCGGCCCTCGCGGGAGTGCCGGAGGCAACGTCCGCTGTAGTCACGCACCTGTCCTCTCGTCGTCGGGGCACGTTCGCACCGGCCCGGTTCCGGGCCGACACCTGTCCCGCCCACGATCACAGGTCGCGCCGGTCCGGCACATCTTCCGGCGTGCGCTTCCCGCGGTACGGCCCGGCCGGCGGGAGCGCACGCCGGAAGATGCCCCGCGCGGGCGGCGGTGGGATCGTCCGTCGTGGCGGCAGCGGGCGGACCGTCCCGGACACCCGTACCGGACGATCGACCCGGGACGCCCGTACCGGACGATCCGCCCCGGACCGCGGGAACGCGGTCCCGGCCCGACCCACACCGGCCCGACCTCACATCACAGGGGAAGCCCCATGCGCGTCCTGTTCACCTCGTATCCGTCGCACGCCCACCTGTGGCCTGTCGTACCGTGCGCGTGGGCACTGCAGAGCGCGGGACACGAGGTCCGCGTCGCCACCCACGCCTCCTTCGCCGGCTCCGTCACCGCGGCCGGACTCACCCCGGTGCCGCTGGGGGACCCGGACGGCGTCGAGCCGCGCATCAGGCCCGACGCCAAGCCGCCGGAGCACCCCGACGAGGTGCTCCGCCACGCCGACGTGCTCGGCCTGACCGGCCAGGAGCGCGAGCACTGGATCGTCTTCCACCAGTGGCTGCTCTGCGCGATCTCCGACTACGTGCGGACCGACCTGCCGGAGGCCGGGGAACTGGTCGACTTCGCCCGCGCCTGGCGCCCCGACCTGGTGATCTGGGACCCGACGTTCGCCTCGGGCCCGGTGGCCGCGCGCGCCTGCGGAGCCGCGCACGCCCGTTTCCTGCTGGGCCCCGACTTCCCGGGCTGGAGCTTCGACCGGGTCGCGGAGAAACGCGACGCGCTGCGGGCGGCCGGCCTGCCGGAGAACCTCCAGGCCGACCTGCTCAGGCCACTGGCGGAGCGGTACGGGATGGAGGTCGACGACGAGCTGCTGTACGGGCAGTGGTCCATCGACCCGATGCCGCCCGGCATGAGGCTACCGACCAGCGCGGTCACGGTCCCGATGCGCTACGTGCCCTACAACGGCGCCGTCCCCTTCCCCGAGTGGCTCCGCGAGCGGCCCCGGGTGCCCAGGATCGCCCTGACGCTGGGGGAGTCGACCCGCAGGTTCATCAAGGGCGACTGGGGCCGCTCACCGATGATCATCGAGGCCGTGAAGGACCTGGACGTCGAGCTGGTCGCCACCCTCAACTCCCTGCAGCTCGAGGGCATCCGGGACCTCCCCGCCAACGTGCGCGCGATCGAGTGGGTCTCGCTGAACCAGCTGCTGCCGACCTGCTCGGCGGTCATCCACCACGGAGGCATCGGCACGTTCGGCGCGGCGTGCGCGTTCAAGGTCCCGCAGATCGTCTGCGACACCGAGGAGACCGTCCTGGTACGCCCCTCCGAGGTGGACCCGCGCACCATCGAGGACGGCACCTTCCGCAACGGCTTCGAGTTCGGCGTCAGCGAGGAGGTCGTCCAGACCGTCACGACCTGGGAGCTGCCGGCCAAGAAGCTGGAGGCGACCCCCACGTCGGAGTACGTGATCGGCCGCGGCGCCGGCACCCGGCTCAACCACCGGGCGCAGTCGGTCGACGAGATCCGCAAGATGATCGAGCAGGTGGTGAGCGACGTCTCCTACGCGCGCGGCGCGCAGGCCGTCCTCGACGACTGGCTCTCCCTGCCGAGCCCGGCCGCCGTCGTCCCCGTGCTGGAGCGGCTGACCGCGGAGCACCGGCGCGGATGAGCGTCCCGGCTGACCGCGGAGCACCGGCGCGGACGAGCGGCCCGGCGCCGACGACCATGGAGGACCGATGCGCACGCTGACCACCGGCACGCTCGCGGTGCCCGGCGCGACCCTCTACCACGAGGTCCGCGGGAGCGGCCCGCCCCTGCTGCTCGTCCCCACCGGCAACGGCGACGCCGGGCCCTACGAGCCGATGGCCGAGGCACTGGCGGACCGCTACACGGTCATCACCTACGACCGGCGCGGCTTCTCCCGCAGCCGGGCGGACGAGCCGGTGGACGACGCGCGCCGGGTGGACACCGACGCCGACGACGCCCACCGGCTGCTCGCCCACCTGGCCGACGGGCCCGCCCACGTGATGGGCGGCAGCTCCGGCGCCATCACCGCGCTCCACCTGCTCGTCCGTCACCCGGCCGCCGTCCGGACGCTGGTCGCCCACGAGCCGCCGCTGGCCTCCGTCCTGCCGGACGCCGAACGGTGGCTGCGCTTCTACGCCGACCTGTACGAGATCTACCGGCGCGACGGCGCCCAGACGGCGATGCGGTTCTTCCGCGACCGGGCCGGCATGGCCGAGCCCACGCGGCCCCCGCGGGAGTTCCAGCCGTCACCGGAGCGGCTGGAGGCGATGCTGGCCCGCATCCGCCGCAACCAGGTCTTCTGGTTCGAGCACGAGATCCTGCCGTACCCGGCGTTCGACCTCGACGTCGCGGCGCTGGAGACGGTCTCGGACCGGCTGGTGCTGGCCGGCGGGAGCGCCTCGCGCGAGCACTTCCCCTACCGGCCCAACACCGTGCTGGCCGAACGGCTCGGCCTGCCGGTCGTCGACTTCCCGGGCGGGCACGTCGGGTACGTGACGCACCCGATCGAGTTCGCCGACATGCTCACCGGCGTCCTCGGCGACCGATGAAGCCCCCGGGGACGCCCCGGTGAGATCGTGTCGAGGAAGAGGGCGAGTACCCTGCCTGCGACGCCTCGAACCACGTGACCGGAGGAGCCGATGCCGGGATGACGCCAGGACGGCCGCTGCCCACGCAGGACGACGTGCTCGGATACTTCGACACGCTGTCGAACTGGGGACGGTGGGGCGACGACGACGAGCTCGGCACCCTGAACCACATCACCGACCATGTCCGGCTGGCGGCGACGCGAGCCGTGCGCCACGGCAGGAGCGTGTCGTGCGCGTGGGAGGTCGCCGTACCGGAGGACATGGAGCGGTCGACGACGACGTGCCCGTGCGCCGCCGACATGCCCGGCGCCGAGAACATGCCGGCGCCCGGATTCCGCAACGACCGCCGCTGGGGCTTCTCGTCCGAGCGGCTCGGCATCACGTTCCACGGCAACACGCTCACCCACCTCGACTCGCCGTGCCACATCTTCTGGGACGGCACCATGTACAACGGGCGGCCGCACTCGCTGGTCGACGCCTCGACGGGATCGGCGTGGGCGTCCGTCACGGCGGCGGCGAACGGGATCGTCACGCGTGGTGTCCTGCTCGACATCGCGAAGGTCCGCGATGTGCCGTGGCTGGAACCGGGGCAGGGCGTGTTCCCCGACGATCTCGAAGCGGCCGAGCGTCGCCAGGGTGTGCGGGTGCGATCCGGCGACGCGGTGCTCCTGCGGACCGGCCACGGCCGCGCTCGGCACGAGACCGGTGAGACCGGCGGTTTCACCCAGGCCGGCTGGCACGCCTCCTGCCTGCCGTGGCTGCACGAACGGGAGGTCGCGCTGATCGGCGCCGACACCCCCCAGGACGTTCAGCCGTCGGGGTACGAGGATGTGCTGATGCCGGTTCACGCCGTGAGCCTCGTCGCCATGGGCCTGTGGATGCTCGACAACTGCGACCTGGAGGCGTGCGCGACGACGGCCGCCGAGCTCGGCCAGTGGGACTTCCACCTCGCGGTCGCACCGGTCCGCTTCGCCGGTACGTCCGGCAGCCCGGTCAACCCGATCGCCACATTCTGACCGCGGTTCACGAGGGGGTGCGACGCCATGAAGCCCGGCCCGCACCTGGAACGCGGTTGTCTGCGATTGCCTTTCGTGCCGGACAATGGTGAAAACCCTGGCTTCGGTCAGGGGGCGGCGGGCACGCCGGGTCAAGACCTGGAAGCAATGAGCTCCTGCGTGTCCGCGAGGACGGGCGGACGGCTTCACGCCGCCTTACGAGAGAGGGGAAGGATGGAGAACCGGAGGAGTTTCTCACCGAACCCTGCGGGTCTTTCCAGGCCATGGAGCTTCTCGGAGGAAGTGGTCATCGAGGCCGCCCTCATGAGCAAAGCCTGCGAAGACATCCCCCGTGGGCAGTACATTCTGCACATGTTTTCCTCCAGATCGGATCACCCCTACTCTTTGGGCTGTCTGGCTGCAGAGATGGGAGTCGCGGAGGCCGACGTCCGGGAGACCATGCGTCGCATCGACCAGTTCTGTGATGCCTTCGGCCGTGCACCTCTCATTAAAAAATCGGGCGAGGGTTACATAATGGACAGAGAAACGGCGAAAGTTTTCCTGGCGGCCTGGGAGTCCTGGTCCTGACCCCCTGGTCTTCTCGCCCTCCGGAAGTGTGTCCTCCCCTTGCCTTGCGTGGGAAGGAAAGGAAGGCCCGCTCGTCAGGCCGGACAAGCCGCTTCGCTTCTTCCATAGGTGCTCAGGTGGTTCCGGTCTCTAGCCTTGCGACGTCGCTCCGGTACGTGCCGTGGAAGGCATGCGGGGTGGTCCGAGAACTCCATCTCCTCAGCCTGTCCTGACCGAGGAGATGGAGGCGGGCGGTGTACGGCCGGTCGCTACTCGGCGGGAGTGGGCCAGGGCATGTCGGGTTCACTCGGCGCGCTGTAGTTCACGCCGGGTACGTCGAAGCCGTACAGGCGGCGCACCTTGGAGGTGAACCAGTCGATGTCGGCCAGGTCTCCGACGGTGCCCGGGGCGACGGCCTCCCACCGCTCGGTCACCTGCTCCTGGACGAGGGGATTCAGCTCCCACCGGTCCAAGCGGATGCGCCCGTGATCGTCGAGATCGAGTGCCTGGACGCCGGTGAGCAGATCCCACAGCTCGACGGACTGCTGAAGCGGAGACCGCACGGCCTCGCCGAGGACGCCGCGCAGGAGGCTGACGTACAGGGCGATTCTGGGGATCGCGGTGGACGCCTGAGTGACGGCGGCGCCGTTCACCGACGTCATGGCCCTCCCGCCGATCCCGGACAGGTCGCGGTTCAGCGTGAGCGCGGTCTCCTCCAAGTGGGCCTTGGCCGCGCCGATCGTACCGTCCCGGTAGATCGGCGCGGTCAGGTGCGAGCCGATGTAGGACAGGGCCACGGTGGTGAACCCCGGGCGCAGCAGGCCACGGTCGGTCAAGGCGTCGACCCAGAGGGCCCAGTCCTCGCCGCCCATGACCTTGATGGTGTCGGCCCGCTCGGTGTCACTGCCCGGCTCGACCCAGATCTCCTTCAACGCCGGTTCGTCTCCGCCGACGTCGAGGGTCTTGGTGCGGTACCCCGCTCCGAGCGGCTGGATGACCGACTGGTGGGTCCGTCCGGTGGCAGGGTCGGTACGGCGTGGCGCGGCGACGCTGTAGATCAGATGGTCGATGCCGCCGAACCGTTCGGCGAGCAGGTCGAGCACCTGGGCCTTGGTGTCGTCGGCGAAGGCGTCACCGTTGACGAACGACCAGTCACGACCGGCCTTGGCGGCGAGTTCGGCGGTCGCGATGGTGCGGTACCAGCCCGCGGTGGCCGTGCGCCGCTCGGTGGACGGGCGCTCGAAACACAGACCGACACCGTCGATGCCGTAGCGGCGGACCCCCGCGATTACGGTCGCCATTCCGTAGCCCGCGCTGGAGCCGACGACCAGGGCCACCGGGCGGCGCTCGCCCTCCTTGTCGGGGACCGCAGGGGTGACGCGATCCCACATGTCGCGGACGATCTTCTCGCATCCGGCGGGGTGAGAGTCGAACAGCAGGAACCCGCGCCCTCGGGGTTCGATGAGGCGTTCCGTCATCGTGTGCCTGTGCCCGTCTGGTGGGGCCCGCGGGCGGGTCGGGGCCCGCGAGGCGCTGAACGGTCATGATGAGGCCATCGACCGTGTGGGTCTGACCGGTGCCCTCATCCGGGGTGGTCACCTGGAACCGCCCTTCAAGCTCTCGAACGGTTCCGGCAGCGAGAGGCTATCGACGTCAGGTCGTTCCACGGGTTCGGATCCGGATCGGCGTGGTCACATGGCGCACGTGCGGCGACTCCGGTCGTCGTTGTCCGCGCGATGAGGTTCCTCGGGCATGGCGCTTCCCTGCCGCGCGGGTGTGTGGCAGGGACAGCGGTCAGGCCACGATCACATCGGCCCGCCCGCTGACCAGGGCCGTGTGCAGGCGGGTCGCCCAATCGTCCCCGTCCCGGTCTCGCTCTCCGCTCCCGGGATGGTCGCCGGTGCCGTTCGTGTGCGGTGCCCATCCGTCCGGCGCGTCCAGCAGGACCGGCAGCCCGGTCTCGGTCCGGATCCGGTCGGCCCATCCCAGCAGGTGCTCCCAGCGCGTGCCGACGGAGCACGGGCCGGAGTGAGGGATTGAGCGGAGGGCGGGACGCGAGCCGGCCGGGGCGCCGTGCAGGTGCAGGCCGACGACGCCCAGCGCGCGCAGTCGGCGGCACCCGTCGAGCAGCCGCTCGGCCCCGGCGGACCAGGCGTCCTCGTCCGGGCAGCGCAGGCCCGCGCACACGGCCGTGGCCGGGCCTGCCTCGTCCAGCAACGCGGTGACCGGCGCGGGGCCGGGGAGGCCCTGGTCCGGCAGGATCTCGACGAGCCTGACGCCACCGGCGCGTGCGACCCGGCCGACCGCGCCGGGGTGTGTCTCCGGGGCCACGACGACGCCGAGCACCACACCCGTCGTCCCTGCTGCTCTCGTCGCTCTCGCCACCGCGTCGCGGATCGTGTCCTCGATGTCCTCTATTTCCTCGATGTTCCGGGCCTTTTCCGCGCCAGCGGTGCTTCCAGTGCTCGCGATGCCCCCGGTGACCCTCGCCATCGTGTCGCGCAGGTCGGCGAGGACCAGTGAGACGCCGGTCGGGCGGGCAGGGGAGTGGCGAGGGTCCTCCGCGTCGTCCGGCAATCGCGCGGCCACGCGGGCGGGCAACCGGAGCGGCCCCAGCGTGACCGGGAGGCTCAGCGCGCCCGTGACCGGGGCCGCGCCTTCCACCGAGGCGACGTCCCGGACCCGGGCGATGCCCCGGACCTGCGCGACGTCCCGAACCTGGGCCGTGCCCTGGGCCTGCGCGACGTCCCGGACCTGCGCCATGCCCTGGACCGGGGCGACGTCCCGGCCCTGGGCGACGTCCCGGACCACGGAGACGTTCTCGGCCGGGGCGGTGTCCGGAACCGGAGGCGACCCCCCGTCCAGGGGCGAAGACACCTTCCCGTCCGGCCCGTCGCGACCCTCCGGGCCCGTCCCCGCGACTTCTGCGGCGCTCGCCAGCGCGGTGAACTCGGCCTCGGCCTCGGCGATCCGGTCGCCGTGCCGGCGGCTCAGCCCGGCATAGGTGATCGCCCCGGTACGGGTGATGAAGTGCATGCCGAACCGGTGCGGAGGCATGTGCATCCGGCGGCCGAACGTCTCCCACCAGCGCATGCTCCGTCCGGCCAGGGTCTGGGTCCGGGCGACCGGCCCCCGGCGGACGGCCTCGTAGGCGGCGAACGCCTCGCCCGGCCGCCCGGCCCGGTGCAGGGCGTCGGCGAGCGCGATGGCGTCCTCCATGGCCAGCTTGGTACCGGAGCCGACCGAGAAGTGCGCGGTGTGCGCGGCGTCGCCCAGCAGCACGGCGTTCCCGGCCGACCAGCGGGCGTTGCGCACCACCCGGAAGGCGTGCCACCTGCTGCCGTTGCCGATCAGCGGCCGGCCGCCGAGGTGCTCGGCGAACACCTCGGCCAGCATCCGCCGCGAGCGGTCGTCGGTCAGCCCCGCCTCCACCGGCGCGTCCATCCCGGCGTTGCGCCACGTCCGCTCGTCGGCCTCGACGATGAAGGTGCTCACGCCCTCGCCGTACGGGTAGGCGTGCGCGGCGAAGACGCCGTACTCGGTGGGCACGAACGGGAAGGTCACCGCGTCGAACGGCGCCTCGGTCCCGAACCAGACGTACCTGGCCGCGCCGGTCTCGACGGTGGTGCCGAACCGCCCGGCCCACCGGCCGCGGTTGGCCGACCCGGCGCCGTCCGCCAGGACGGTCACCCGTCCGGGCCCGCCGTCCGGGTCGAGCCGCAGCTCCCGGTGGAAACGCACCTCGGCCCCGGCCCGGACGGCCTGACGCTGCAGGATGCGCAGCAGGGTGTGCCGGGACACGGCGGTGAAGCCGTACCCGCCGTAGCGCAGGGAAGCGCCGGGCAGCCGCAGTTCCATGTCGGACCACGAGACGCCGGCCCGCAGGATCAGCTCGTGGGTCTCGGGGTCGGCCGCCCGGATCGAGGACATCGTGCGGCCGGAGAAGACCACGCCGAACCCGAAGGTGTCGTCGGGGCCGTTGCGCTCGTGGACCCGTACCGAGGACGACGGGTCGGCCAGCATCAGCAGCCGGGCCAGGAACAGCCCGCCGGGCCCGCCGCCCGCCACGTCGACGTGGAGCCGGCGCATCTCACCTCCCGCGTGCCGCGAGCAGGCCGAGCAGCCGCTTCTTGTCGGGCTTGCCGATCGGGGTGTGCGGCAGCTCGTCCAGCACCTCCAGCCGTTCGGGAATCTTGAACGCGGCCACGCCCCGGGCCGTCAGCGACCCCGCCACGTCGTCGAGCGTCAGCGTGTGACCGGGACGGACGCGGACGAACAGGCACACCCGCTCGCCGACCTCCGGGTCGGGCATCGCGACCGCGGCGGCCTCGGCCACCTCCGGCATCTCCTGGACCAGGGTCTCGATCTCACCGGCGGAGACCTTCTCGCCCGCCCGGTTGATCAGGTCCTTGACCCGGCCGCAGACCACCACGTTCCCCTCGGGCGTGATCCGCACCAGGTCACCGGTGCGGTACCAGCCGTCCGGGGTGAACGAGACGGCGTTCTGCGCGGGCACCCCGAAGTAGCCGCGCGGCGTGTACGGGCCGCGGGTGAGCAGCTCGCCCGGCTCGCCGGGCGGCACCGGGCGCCCGTCCGGCCCGACCACCAGCAGCTCGTCGTACGGGCTGACCGGCGAGCCCTGGGTGGTGTGGGCCACCTCGTCGGGCGCGTCGGCCGGGGTGTAGCAGATGAGGCCCTCGGCCATGCCGTACACCTGCTGCAGCCGGCAGCCCAGCGCCGGGCCGATCCGCGCGGCGACCTCCGGAGAGAGCACGGACCCGCCGACGTGGACGTGGCGCAGGCTGGACAGGTCGTGACCGCTGTCCCCGGCCGCCTCCACCCACTTGAGCACCACGGCCGGGACCGCGGAGGTGGCGGTGACGCCCTCGGCCTCGACGGCCGCGAACACCGCCTCCGGCCGGGGCGACGGCAGCAGGACGACGCGGCCCCCGGCGTGCAGCGCCCCCAGGACGCCGGGACTGGCCAGCGCGAAGTTGTGGGCGGCCGGGAGCACCGCCAGGTACACGGTGCCCGCGTCGAACCCGCACACCTCGGCGCAGCGCCGGAAGTTGTACTCGTAGTCGTTGTGCGTGCGGCCGATCACCTTGGGCACGCCCGTGGTGCCCCCCGACAGCAGGAACACCGCGACGTCACCGGGGTCGGGCGCCCGATCGTCCAGCCACCGGCGCCGGCGCTCGACGTCGCCGTCCGGCCGCATCAGGGCGCGCACGTCCACGCCGCCCGGCCGTACCTTCTCGCCCACGACCAGCACCCGCGCCGGTCCGGGCAGCGTGTCCGCCACCCGGTGGGCCAGCTCCTGGTGGTCGTAGCCGCGCCAGTCGTCCGGTACGACCAGGGCCTTGGCCCCGACGTGCGCGCCGATCGAGGCCAGCTCGTGCTCGCGGTGCGCCGGAAGCATCATCACCGGCACCACGCCCAGCCGCAGGCAGGCCAGGGTGACCACGACGAACTCCCACCGGTTGGGGAGCTGCAGCAGGACCGTGTCACCGGCGGCGAACCCGAGCCCGGCGAGCCCCTCGGCCAGGGCGTCGGAACGCAGCGCCAGGTCCCGGTAGGTCAGGCGGTGCTCTCCGTCGACCACCGCGACCCTCTCGCCCCGTGATTCCGCCCATTCCCACGGCAGGGAGCCCAGCGGGCGGTCGCGCCAGCATCCCGCCTCGCGGTAGGCGCGGGCCAGGTCGTCGGGCCAGGGCACGGCACCCTCGGGCCTCATCGTGTGCTCCTCTCACTGATCGGTGCGCTCCCGTCGACCCGTTCGGCCAGCAGGGAGGCGATCGCGTCGATGGTGGGCCGGTCCCAGAACAGCGTCGCGGGCAGCGGGATGCGGAAGCGCCGCTCCAGCCCCCGGCGGATCCGGGCCGTCATGACCGACTCCAGGCCCATCTCCACCAGGGGGCGGCGCGGGTCCAGCTCGGCCGCGGCGAGCTTGGTCTCCGCGGCCACCTGAAGGCGGATCTCCTCGGCGAGGACCTCGTGCAGCTCGGTCCCCTTCAGGCCGGCCCAGCGCGGGGCCCCGGCGTCGGTCCCGGGCTCCTCGCCGGGCGTCTCCGGTGACAGCTCCGCCAGCACCGGCGGCCTGCGTCCGCCACCGTCCACCGGGACGGTCCGCAGCACGGCCGCGTAGCCCAGGCCGTACCGCTCGGCCAGCTCCCAGGCGTCGAACGCCTCCGCGGCGGTGATGTCGCCCGTGCCGCACGCGGCCAGCTCGGCGTCGGTCACCTCCGAGGAGGTGGACATGCCCAGCCCGCGCCAGGACGTCCAGCCGAAGCAGGTCGTCGCGGCGTCCCCTGCGGCCCGGCGGCGCGCGGCGAGCGCGTCCAGGAACGCGTTGCCCGCCGCGTAGGCGCCCTGGCCGGGCAGGCCGAGCAGCTGCCCGCAGGAGGAGAACAGCACGAAGAAGTCCACGCTCCCCGGGGGGAACAGGGCGTCCAGCACCAGCGCGCCGTCCACCTTGGGCCTCAGCACCGCGCGGATCGACGCCTCGTCGAGCGCCCGGACCACGCGGTCGTCGACGAGGCCCGCGGCGTGCACGACCCCCCGGATCGGCGGCAGCCCGAGCGCGGCGGGGGAGAGCGCCTCGGCCGCGGCCCGCGCGTCGGACACGTCCAGCGCGACCGTGACCACGGTGACGCCGCGCCGCTCCAGGGCACGCACGGCCGCGATCCTCGCCCGGAGTCCGGGATCGGCCTGGTCGTCCCAGCGGTCGCGGGGCGGCAGGGCCGTACGGCCGGCGAGCACGATGCGGCGCGCGCCCCGGTCCGACAGCCACCGCGCGACCTCCAGCCCGAGGGCGCCCAGGCCGCCGGTGACCAGGTAGGTGCCGTCCGGACGGCAGGCCGCGGCGGGCCCGCCGGGCTCGCCGTCCGGCAGGCGCAGCCGGGGCACCGAGAGCCCGCCGTCGCGCACCGCGACGACGTCCTCACCGCGCACGCCGCGCAGGACCTCCACCAGGGCGTCCGGATCGCGCGGGGAGCGGCCGAGGTCGACGACCCCGCCCCACAGGTCGGGATGCTCGCCGCCGACGATCCGTCCGAGTCCCCACAGCGCGCTCTGCGCGAGCGCGCCGGGGTCACGGCCCTCGCGCACGCCCTCGGTGACGCACCACAGCCGGGCGGGACGGGCGCTCCCGGAGCCGGCCAGCCGCCGCGCGGTCCGGGCCAGCAGCCAGGCGGCGCGGGCCGCCGCGTCGCCCACCTCGTCCGCCCCCCGCGGGGCGGCGTCCGGCGGGACCACGACGACGGCGCGGGGACCGGTCAGCTCGCCCTCGCGCAGCTCCTCCGGCGCGGCGGTGACGCGGTACGGGACCCCCGAGCCGTCGAGGCGGGCGGCCAGCCGGTCGCGCAGGGCGCCGTCCGGACCCACCAGGATCACCTCCGCGAGCTCCCCGGCGGTCCCGGTCTCCCCGGTCTCCCCGGTCTCCCCGGGGGCCGCGGGACCGGTGTGCTCCACCGGCCGCCAGACGAGCTCGTGGACCAGCCTGCGGGGACCGGTGACGGTCCGGGCGTCGCCGTCGGGCAGGCCGTAGCGCAGGCCGGTGAGCCGGCCGGTCACGGTGCCGCCGAGATCGGTGATCTCCACGTCGACGGTGTCGTCACCGGTCACGCGGACGACGACGCGCGCCCGCGCCGGAGGTCGTTCCGCCAGGGTGACGCGCCGGATGCGCGCGGGCATGCGCAGGACCGGCGGTCCGGAGAACGCCACCGAGGCGGCCGACAGTACGGCGTCCAGCAGCGGTGCCCACGTGGCGGGCGGCGTACCGGAACCGGAACCGGAGCCCGCGCTCACGCCCGCGTCGGTACCGGGGCCGGAGCCCGCGCCCGCGTCGGAACCGGAGCCCGCGCACGTGTCGGTGTCGGTGTCGGTGTCGGTGCGGACCGTGAACACCAGGCCGTCGTCGCCGCGCCGGAGTCGTTCGACCGCCCAGGGGAAGCCCATCTCGGCCACCTCCAGGGAGGCGAGCCGGTCGATCACGTGGCCGGGCGGCAGCTCCTCGTCGGCCGTCACGTCCAGGACGGGACCGTCCGGCAGCGCGGAGCGGGGTTCCACGACCGCGGTGGTGTGCGTCACCCAGCCGGCGTCGTCGTCGGCGCCGTCCACGATCCGGGAGGAGAGCCGGACGACGCCGTCCTGCAGGACGACCTGGAGGTCGCGCGGGTCGGTGAGGCTGACCGGCACCCGCAGGGCCACGTCGGCCAGGTCCGGCCGGGACCCCGCGGACGAGGCGGCGGTCAGGAACGTGTTCAGCAGCACGGCCGCGGGGACGATCTCCACCCCGCGCACCGGGTGCCGCCCGGGGTAGGGGCGGGACTCGCGGTCCAGGCGGGTCAGCCACGCCCACGCCGGGGTCGTGCCGTTCAGGCGGTTCCTGCCACCGAGCAGCGTGTGGCTCGACGGGTCGTGCCGCCCGAGCGTCTCGGCGCGGCCGGTCGGCTCCTCCGCCCAGTGGGGCCTGCGCTGCCAGGCCGGTCCCGGCAGGTCGGTGAGCGCGCCGTCCGGCCAGGCGCGCGACCAGTCGACGTCCGCGCCGTGGCAGTACAGCAGGCCCAGGTTGGTCAGCAGGGTCTCCAGCTCGGGCCTGCCGCGGCGCAGGGAGTGGGTCACGTAGGCGTCGTCGACGCCCAGCTCGTCGAGCGTCTCGCCGATCGAGTGCTCCACGACCGGGTGCGGGGAGACCTCGACGAACAGGCGGTACCCGTCCTCGACGGCGGCCGTCACCGCCCGGGCGAACCGTACCTGCCCGCGCAGGTTGGCCGCCCAGTAGGCGCCGTCGCGGGGCGCGGCCGAGCGCGGGTCCTCCAGCGCCGTGCTGTACAGGCGGACCGACGGCGGGCAGGGCGGCAGGTCCGCGGCGGCCTCGGCCAGCGGGGTGAGCAGCGGATCCATGTGCGGGCTGTGGAAGGCCACGTCGGAGTCGACGCGGCGTACGGCCAGCCCCTCGGCGCCCCACCGGGCGGCGAGCTCCTCGACGGTCCCGATGTCGCCGGAGACCACCGCCGAGCCCGTCGAGGCGGCCACGGCCACGGCCAGGTCGCGCCGGTCGCCGATGCGGGCCTCGGCCTTCTCGGGCGGCAGGTTCACCAGGGCCATGGCGCCGCGGCCCGCCACCCGGCGCAGCAGCAGCGAGCGCCGGCACACCAGCCTCGCGCCCTGCTCCAGGGTGAGCACCCCGGCGGTGACGGCCGCCGCGATCTCGCCGACCGAGTGGCCGATCACCGCGTCCGGACGCACCCCGCGGGCCCGCCAGACCGCGCCGAGCGCCACCTGCATCGCGAAGATCATCGGCTGAATGACGTGGACCGGCTGCGGGGCGTCGTCGGCGATCACCGCGCGGGGCGACAGGCCCATCTCCTCGGCGAAGATCGGTTCCAGGCGGTCGATCACCCCCGCGAACACCGGATCCTCGGACAGCAGCTCGCGGCCCATCCCGGTCCACTGGGAACCGTGCCCGGAGAACACCCAGACCAGCCCGTGCCCGGCGCCCGGCAGCACGGTCCCGGTCGCCGGTCCCGTGCCCTGCCCGGCCAGCTCCCGCAGCCGCGCGACCAGCTGTGCCCGGTCGGCGGCGACCACGGCGGCCCGGTGCGGCAGGTGCGTGCGCCGGCGCGCCAGGGTGTGTCCCACGTCGGCCGTGCCCGGCCTCACGCCGGTGGTGCCCGGCCCGCTGCCGGTCGTGCCCGGCTTCGCGTCGGTCGTGCCCGGCTTCGCGTCGGTCGTGCCGGCCTCCACGCCGGTCGTGCCCGGCCCGTCCTCGCGGGAGAGCAGGTCGGCGAGCCGGCCCGCGTACTCGGCGACGGCCGCGCGGCTCGCCCCGGACAGCGGGTACAGCGCCGGGCCGGCGTCCCGGCCCGTCTCCCGCAGGGGCGCGTCCCCCTCCTCCAGGACGACGTGCGCGAGCGTGCCGCCGTAGCCGTACCCGGAGACACCGGCGCGGCGCGGCCCCGCAGTGTCCGGCCAGGGGGTCGGCTCGGTCACCACCCGCAGCCCCGAGGTCTCCCACGGGACGGCCGGGTTGGGCGTGGTCACGTTCAGGCTCGGCGGGATCTCCCCGTGCCGGAGCGCCAGCACCGTCTTGATCACACCGGCCACGCCGGCACCGGCCTCCAGGTGACCGACGTTCGGTTTCACCGACCCGATCAGGCAGGGACGCTCCCGAGGCCGGTCGCGGCCGACGACCTCGGCCAGCGCGCCGGCCTCCAGCGGGTCGCCGACCCGCGTGCCGGTGCCGTGCGCCTCCACGTAGTCGACCGTGGCCGGGTCCACGCCGGCGGCCTCGTAGGCCCGGCGCATCAGGTGGGCCTGCGCCCGGCCGCTGGGCGCCATGATGCCGTTGGTACGGCCGTCCTGGTGCACGGCGCTGCCGCGGATCACCGCGAGCACCCGGTCACCGTCACGCCGGGCGTCGGCCAGCCGCTTCAGCACGACGACGCCCCCGCCCTCGCCACGGCCGTAGCCGTCCGCGGACGCGTCGAAGGACTTGCTGCGCCCGTCGGGCGCGGTGGCACCGGCCGCGTCCAGCACCAGCGAGAGCCCGGGGGCCGCCATCACCATCACCCCGCCGGCCAGCGCCACCGGGCATTCCCCGGCGCGCAGCGCCTGCGCGGCCAGGTGCAGGGCGACCAGCGACGACGAGCAGGCGGTGTCCACCGCCACGCTCGGGCCGCGCAGGTCGAGCGTGTAGGAGACGCGGTTGGCGACCCCGCAGTAGGCGCCGCCGATGCCGGTCCACGCCTCGACGCGGGGCAGGTCCTCCAGCAGCCTGCGGCCGTAGTCGTCCGCACCGACCCCCATGAACACCCCGGCGTCGGTCCCGGCGAGGTCGCGCGGCGGGATGCCCGCGTGCTCCAGCGCCTCCCAGGCCAGCTCCAGCACGATCCGCTGCTGCGGATCCATGAGCGCGGCCTCGCGCGGGGTGATGTCGAAGAACTCGGCGTCGAACCCGCGCACGTCGTCGAGGAAGGAGCCGCGCCGTGTCACGTCCCGGACGGCTGCGGCGTACTCGTGGCCCTGGGAGGCGTACCACTCCCAGCGGTCGGGGGGCACCTCCCCGGCGGTGTCGCGGCCCTCGCGCAACAGGTCCCAGAACGCCTCCGGCGAGTCGACGCCTCCGGCGAATCTGCAGGCCATCCCGATGATGGCGAGGGGTTCGGGGGATTCGGGGGGTTCGGGGGAGTTCATCGGCCCTCCTTCGTCCGTCATGGGCATCCCTGCGGGGCCTCCAGCGCAGCGTGCGGTCAGTGAAAGGGGGATCTCACCGGTGGCCGACGACGAGCGCGTGGCTGAAGCCCAGGTCCTGGTGGCGCTCCACCCGCGAGAAGCCGGCGGCGCGGACGGCACGCTCCATGTCGCCCGGTGAGTAGGCCATGCCCTCGCCCGAGGCGAGGGTGAGGAAGTACGGCGACACCAGCCCGGCCGTCATCGGCCCGGTGCCCTCGTCGTCGCAGGAGATGTTGTAGACCAGGCACACGCCCCCGTCGGGGAGCGCGTCGTGGCACCGGCGCAGCAGCTCGGTGTTGCGCTCTAGCGACCAGATCTCGAAGATGTGGAACAGCAGGACCGCGTCGGCGCCCTCGGGCAGCGGGTCGGTCAGCAGGTCCCCGGCGCGGAAGCGGACCCGCTTGCGCAGGTCGGGGTCGTCGATCCGCTCGGAGGCGAGCCGGACCACGCTCTCCTGGTCGAACACCGTCACCGTGAGGTGCGGGTAGCGCCGCGCCAGCTCGATGGCGTTGGTGCCGTCGCCGCCGCCGACGTCGACGGCGTGCCGGACCCCGCTGAAGTCGTAGTGGTCCAGGAGCTGCGCGAACGACTTGCGCGACGCGTCGCCCATGTTGGCGTAGAAGACCTCCTGCAGGTCCGGGTGGGCGGTGAGCCGCTCGTACAGCGTCGTGCCGGGGCCGTCGAGGTGCCGCAGCCCCACGTTGGTGCCGCGCCGTACCGCCTCGGCCAGGTCCGGCATGCTCGCGTTGATGACCCGGGCCTGGACGTCGACGAGCGGGCCCAGGAAGCGCGCGCCGCCGCGCAGGAGCTTGCGGCTCACCACCGGGCTGTTGACGTACCTGCCGTCGCGCCGCTCCAGCAACCGCAGGGAGGCCAGCCCCAGCAGCAGGACGCGGGCCGGTTGCTCGGCGACCCCCAGGGCCGACGCGGCCTCGGCCACGTCCATTCCGCCGGAGGACTCTAGGTGTTCGAAGAGGTCGAACTCCAGGGCGGTGCGGAGCAGCTCGAAGGCGGTCGTGCCGTGGATGATGAGCCGCAGGTAATCGGAGTCCGACAGGGTGACGTTACCGCTGGTGACCATCGATGTCCCCTACAGAAAAGCTGGCGTTCCCGATGTGACGACTACTCAGAATCATCGACACGCCATTCACGTCCGCATCTCCGTAAATGCGGTGAGGTCACCGGGAAAGCGGTCCCGGGGAAAAGAACCGCGTCCGGCCGGCGGACGGCGGCCACGGGGCGGAAAACGGCACTGGTGAAGAAGCGGCACAGGGACGGGCGCGTTTACGATCCGGCACATGTACAGAAGATGCCGTGTATGCGAAGGTGAACTGCGGGAGTTCGTCGACCTGGGACGGCAGCCGACGGCCAACGGTTTCCTGCGGCCGGAGGAGACCGACGGGGAGTACTTCTTCCGTCTGGCGGCCGGGATCTGCACGGACTGCGCGATGGCGCAGCTCCTCGACGAGGTCCCGCAGGAACGCAGGTACCACGGCGGATACCGCTACCACGCGTCCGGATCCGCCGGTCACCGCAAGCACTTCGAGGAGAACGCGCTCCGCCTCCTCGAGACCGAGCTCACCGGTCCCGACCCGTTCATCGTCGAGATCGGCTGCAACGACGGGGTGATGCTGTCGACGATCGCCAGGGCCGGGGTACGGCACCTGGGCGTCGAGCCCTCCACCAACGTGGCCGAACTGGCCCGCGCCAGGGGCGTCGACGTGCTGACCGAGTTCTTCGACGAGCGGACGGCGGCCGGCATCCGCTCCCGCCACGGCGCCGCGGACGTCGTCTTCGGCGCCAACACCATCTGTCACATCGCGCACGTCGCCTCGCTGCTGCGCGGGGTCGACGCGCTGCTCGCGCCGGGCGGCGTCTTCGTGTTCGAGGAGCCCTACCTGGGCACGATCACGGAGCGGACCGCGTTCGACCAGATCTACGACGAGCACGTCTTCTACTTCAGCGTGACCTCGGTACGGGCGATGGCCGAGCGCCACGGGTTCGAGCTGGTCGACGCCGAGCGCATCCCGCTGCACGGTGGCGAGATCCGCTACACGCTGGCCCGGCCCGGCGCGCGGGTGCCGAGCCACGCGGTGCAGGAGCTGCTCGCCGAGGAGCGCGAGCGGGGACTGTCGGACCCCGCGACGCTCGGCCGCTTCCGGGACAGGGTCGAGCGCGTCCGGAAGGACCTGGTCACCCTGCTGCGCGACCTGCGCGCGCAGGGGAAGCGGGTGGTCGGCTACGGCGCCCCGGGCAAGAGCACCACGGTGACCAACTACTGCGGGATCGGCCCGGACCTGGTCCCGTTCGTGTGCGACTCCACCCCGTCCAAGCAGGGCCACCTCGTGCCCGGCTCGCACCTGCCGGTGCTGCCGCCGGAGGCGTTCTCCGACCCCTACCCCGACTACGCCCTGCTGTTCGCCTGGAACCACGCCGACGAGATCATGGCCAAGGAGCGGGCGTTCCGCCAGGGCGGGGGCCGGTGGATCCTGTACGTTCCCGAGGTCCGGATCGTCTGAGCCGCCCCGCGAGCCGCGCCCCGTGACGGGCCCCGTGACGGGCCCGCCGGGGCCGCCCCGCGCCCGGACCGTCACGGGACGCGGGCGGCTCGGCCGTCCCGGCCCGTAACGACGCACGGGCGGCTCAGGCGTCCCGGCCGTCATCGGACGCGGATCGCCCCGGCGCCCCGGGCGCAGGCGGACACGGAACACCGGACGCCGGATCGTTCCGGCGTCCGGTCATGCGATCACGCGGCCGTACGCCCCGAGACCACACGGCCCGAGGGTCCTCAGACCCCCGCCAGGCTCCGGCCCCGGCTGCGCCCCAGGCGGGCGGGCACGCACTCGCGTACCGCCTCGACGACCCGGTCCACGTCGGCGTCGCTCAGCCCCTGGTGCATGGGCAGCAGGAGCGTCCTGGCCGCGGCCTCGTCCGCGCCCGGCAGCACGGCGTCGGAGCCGTAGGCCGCCACCCGGTGCAGCGGCGGGTAGCGGAAGGTCGTGTAGATCCCGCGCTCGTACAGGTCGCGCGCGAGCCGGTCCCTGATGCCGCCCTCGACCTGGATCCAGTACATGTAGTGGGACGACTCGTGGCCGGCCGGCAGCGGCGGCGGGCAGAGCAGCCCCTCGACGCCGGCGAGCCCCCGGTCGTACCGCTCGGCGATCCGGCGCCTGCGGGCCACGAAGTCCGGCAGGCGGCCCAGCTGCACCAGGCCCACGGCGGAGAGCACGTCGTTGGTGACCGAGCGCCTGGAGAACGACGACAGCTCGAACTCCCACCACCGGGTGTGCTCGCGCATCGCCTGGTCGTACCCGCTGGTCTGCTCCATCCCCAGATAGGCCAGCTTGGGGGCGCGCGCCGCGAGCCCGGGGTCGCGGACGTACAGCATGCCGCCGTCCACGGTGACCATGATCTTGCCGTGGTCGAAGCTCCAGACCCCCATGTCGCCGAACGTCCCGCAGGCGCGGCCGTCGACGCGTGAGGCGACCCCGATCGCCGCGTCCTCGATCAGCAGGACGCCGCGCTCCCGGCACAGCCGCGCGATCTCCACGATGTCGCCGGGGTGACCGCCGTAGTGCAGGACGACGACGGCCCTGGTCCGCGGCGTCAGCGCGGCCTCGACGTGGGCGGCGGTGGGGTTCAGCGTCCGCGGGTCGACGTCGCAGAAGACCGGCCTGGCCCCGCGCGAGGCCACGGCGTTGCCCGCGCCGACGAAGCTGATCGTCGGCATGACCACCTCCGAGCCCGGTCCGGCACCGGCCAGCTCCATCGCGATGAACGTCGCCTCGGTGCACGAGTTGGTGGAGGTCACGTGCCGCGGCCCGACGCCGAGGTGACGGGCGAACCCCTCCTCGAACGCCCTCGTCCGCGCGCCCCGGCCGATCCAGTTGCTCTCGAAGACCTCCCGTACGGCCGCCAGTTCCCTTTCCCCGAGCATGGGCTGGAAGACATTGATCATTTCTTTCATCGGTACCCCGTTCACATGACGGCGGTTTTCCTCTGACGTCCATAGTGATGGCGGGGAACGGCGCCGACAATGAACGGGCCCGATACGGCAATTTCCGATAAACGTTCCCGTGCGGGCATGCGGGCACGAAACTCCAGGGCGGCCAGGGAATCCCGCGGCAACGGGCGGAGAACGCGGTGAAAGGCGCGGGAATTCGGGGGACCGCCGCAACCGGGAAGGTGCGCGGTGATTCCGCGCCGACCAGCATTGGGGGGACGCCGTGCCCGGGGCGGGGAACGCCCGCTACCGGGGAGGGCGGGACCGCGTGCCGGATCGCCCCGTGCCCCGGCCGCGGCCGCCGACCGGCATGCCGTTGACGAGGAGACCGAGAGGTGGTTCATGGCCGTGCCAGTGGTGGACCTCCCGGAGCCGCCGGGGGTGGACGCACGCGAGAACCCGACCGTCGCCGTGGTCGGCCTGGGGTACGTCGGATCGTGCCTTGCGGCGGCGCTGGCCGACCGCGGGCTGGACGTCGTCGGGGTCGACACCGATCCGGTGCTGGTCGGTGAGCTGAGGAGCGGTCACTGCCGCTTCCGGGAGCACGAGTTGGAGGAGGTCCTGTCGCGCGTCACGACGGCCGGCAGGCTGCGGGTCACCGGCGAGCATCCGGCCGTCTCCGCGGCCGAC
The DNA here is from genome assembly GCF_055586505.1 of Streptosporangium sp. NPDC050148. Classification (NCBI taxonomy): domain Bacteria; kingdom Bacillati; phylum Actinomycetota; class Actinomycetes; order Streptosporangiales; family Streptosporangiaceae; genus Streptosporangium; species Streptosporangium sp. NPDC050148. The sequence continues at coordinate 391,526 of NZ_JBVJIA010000002.1, forward strand.
GTCGTGGTGGTGGCGGTCGGCACGCCGATCCGGGACGACGGGTCGATGGCCGACGGCCAGCTCCGCGCCGCCTGCCTGGCACTGGGCGAGCACCTGCGGCCCGGCCAGCTCGTGCTGCTCAAGAGCACCCTGGCCGCGGGCACCACCCGCGAGCTCGTGGTCCCGCTGCTGGAGCGCGGCGGGCTGACCGCCGGCAGGGACTTCATGCTCGCCTGCACCCCCGAGCGGCTCGCCGAGGGCACCGCCCTGGAGGAGCTGCGCACGCTGCCGATCGTGGTCGGCGGCATCGACGCCCGCAGCACGCGGGCCGCCGCGGAGTTCTGGCGGCGGGCCCTGGGGGTCCGGGTGATCGAGCACGAGTCACCGGAGGCGGCCGAGATCACCAAGCTGGCCAGCAACTGGTGGATCGACCTGAACATCGCCCTCGCCAACGAGCTGGCCATGTTCTGCTCGCTGTACGACGTGGACGTCCTCGACGTGATCGAGGCGGCCAACTCCCTGCCCAAGGGGTCCGGCAACGTCAACATCCTGCTGCCCAGCGCCGGGGTGGGCGGGTCGTGCCTGACCAAGGACCCGTGGATGGTGTGGCGGTCGGCCCGGAGCCGGGGCGTGGAGCTCCGGACGCCACAGGCCGGCCGCGAGGTCAACGAGGCCATGCCCGCCCACACCGCGCAGCTCGTCGTCGACGAGCTGGTCGCGCGCGGCAAGGACCCGGCCAGGTCGAAGGTCGCCGTCCTGGGCCTGGCCTTCAAGAACAACACCGGCGACCTGCGGGCCACCCCGGCGCGCGGCGTCATCGAGGCGCTGGCCAAGGCCGGAGCGGAGGTCAGCGCCCACGACCCGCTGGTCGACCCCGACCAGGCCGAGGAACTGCTGGGCGTCCGGCCGACGGAGAGCCTGCACGAGGCAGTCAGGGACGCCGACTGCCTGGCGATCCTGGCCCTGCACCGGTGCTTCGAGGACCTCGACGTCGCCGCGCTGCCCGTCGCCGAGTCCTGCCTGATCCTGGACGGGCGGGCCTACTACCCCAAGGAGACGATCGCCCGCCTGCGCGCCCTGGGGCACGCCTACCGGGGGATCGGGCGATGAGCGCCGTCCGCGCCGTCGTCACGGGCGGTTCCGGTTTCGTCGGCGGCCACCTGACCGACCGCCTGCTCGCCAGGGGCGACGAGGTCACCGTCTTCGACGGCGCGCCGCCACCCGGCCTGCCCGGCGGGGAGCACGCCCGTTACGTCGAGGGCGACGTCCGCGACCTCGACCGCCTGGCCGAGGCGATCACCCCCGGCGTGGACGTGGTCTACCACCTGGCCGCGGTGGTGGGGGTGGACCGCTACCTGGCCCGGCCGCTGGACGTCATCGACGTCAACTTCACCGGCACCCGCAACATGCTGGAGCTGGCGGCCAGGGCCGGGGCGCGGGTCGTGGTGGCGAGCACCAGCGAGGTCTTCGGCAAGAACCCCTCGGTGCCCTGGCCCGAGGACGGCGACCGCGTCCTCGGGCCGACCACGGCCGACCGCTGGACCTACTCCTCCAGCAAGGCGCTCAGCGAGCACCTCACGTTCGCCTTCGGGCGCCAGCACGGGCTGGAGGCCACGGTCGTCCGCTACTTCAACGTCTACGGGCCGCGCCAGCGCCCCGCCTACATCGTCAGCCGCAGCGTGCACCGGGCGCTCAACGGCCTGCCCCCGGTGGTGTACGACCGGGGCCGGCAGACCCGCTGTTTCACCTACGTGGCCGACGCGGTCGAGGGGACCCTGCTGGCCGCGGCCCGTCCCGAGGCGGTCGGGCGGGCCTTCAACCTCGGCAGCACCCGGGAGACCTCGGTGGCCGAGGTCGTCGCCCTCATCGCCGAGCTCACCGGCGCCGGCCCGGCCGTGCCGGTGGACACGGCCGAGAGGCTCGGCCCGGCCTACGAGGACCTGCCCCGCAGGGTGCCCGACACCTCGCGGGCACGCGCGCTGCTGGGCTGGGAGTGCGTCACGCCGCTCAGGGACGGACTGCTGAGGACCATCGAGTGGGCCCGCGCCAACCCCTGGTGGCTCGGGATCCCCGACAGCGGCGCCGCCTGACGGCGAACGGCGACGAGCGGGCCCCGCCTCCGCGCGACGGAGGCGGGGCCCGCTCGCGTCCGTACCGTGCCGACGGGCGGGGCCCGGGGAGCGGGCAGGAAGGGCCACGGCACGGCCCGCCGGGACGGGCATTGAGGGAGGAACGGCGAAGGCCGGCGCGGGAGGGCCTTCGCCCGTCCCGCACCGGCCTTTCCGGTGGTTCCCGATCTCTCCCGCGTTCCCGGTCCTCTCCGGCGGCTCAGCGGAGCTCGACGCCACCGTGCCGCACGGCCTCCAGGAAGTGCCCCCGGGACAGCGCCGAGGCCACGGTCTCGATGTCGTCGCTCATGAACCGGTCACGGTCGAGCGTGGGCACCAGCGCGCGGACGGCGTCGTAGGTCGCCCGGCCGGCCGGGCTCAGCCCGTCGTGGCGTCCCGAGACGTCCACCGCCTGGGCCGCGGCCAGGAACTCCACCGCGAGGATCCGGTCGTTGTTGCCCAGGACCCGGCGCGCGTTGCGGGCGCCGATCAGGCCCATGCTGACGACGTCCTGGTTGTCGCCGTTGGACGGCACGCTCTGCGTGCTGGCCGGGCCGATCGTCCGGTTCTCGGCCACCAGCGCCGTGGCGGGGTACTGCGCCCCGGCGAACCCGCTGTTGAGCCCCGGGTCCCCGGAGACCAGGAACTCGGGCAGGCCGTAGCTGAGGTGCCGGTTCAGCAGCCGGTTGGTCTGGCGCTCGGAGAGCACGCCGAGCTGGGTCAGCGCGATCGTCACGAAGTCCATCGCGAACGCGATCGGCTGGCCGTGGAAGTTGGCCCCGTGGAAGACCTCCTGACCCGGGAAGAACAGGGGGTTGTCGTTGGCGGAGTTGAGCTCGATGCGGAGCTTGTCCCCGGCGTGGGACAGGGTGTCCCGTACCGCGCCGAGGATCTGCGGCACCGCCCGCAGCGAGTAGGCCTTCTGCAGGTAGATGTCGGTGCGCTGGACCTCCACCCCGTCCCGCCTGCCCTGCTGCACCTGCCGCCGCAGGTCGCGGTGGTCGACCGTCAGGCCGCTGCCGCCCATGAGCGTCCGCAGGTTGGCCGCGCTGTCGATCTGGCCGGGGTGCGGGCGGGCGATCTCGTGGCCCTCGGGCAGGAAGGGGCTGGTCGAGCCGCGGAGGGTCTCGATGATCAGGGCCGAGACGATCTCGGCCTGCCTCACCTGGTCCAGGGCCCGGCAGACGACGAGCGAGCCCAGCCCGGTCATCGCGGAGGTGCCGTTGATCAGCGCGAGGCCCTCCTTGAAGCGCAGCTCCAGCGGGACGATCCCGTGCTCGCGCAGGACCGTCGCGGTCTCGACCGGCCGCCCGTCCCGCAGGACGTACCCCTCGCCGATGACCGTCGAGGCGATGTGGGACAGCGGCGCCAGGTCGCCGCTGGCGCCGAGCGACCCGATCTCCGGGATGGCCGGGGTGATCCCCCGGTTGAGGTAGAGGGCCAGACGCTCCAGCACCTGCGGTCGTACGGCGGAGTGGCCCTTGGCCAGGGCGTTGAGCCGGGCGGCCAGGATCGCCCTGGCCTCCTCCTCGCCGAAGAGCGGGCCCACGCCGGCGCTGTGGCTGCGGACCAGGTTGGTCTGCAGCTCCACCTCCTTGGAGACGTCGACCAGCATGTAGATCATCTCGCCGTAGCCGGTGGTGACGCCGTAGATGGGGATGTTCTGGCGGGCGATGTCCTCGAACATGCGCCGGCTCTCCGCCGCCCGTGACAGGGCCTCGGGGGTGACGCTGCAGGACGCCCTGTCCACGGCCACCCGCCGGACGTCCCCGATGTCCAGGCTCTCACCGTCGAACCCGACCTCCACGCGGGTCTCTACCATGGTCACATTACTCACCTCTGACAATTCATGAGATCGCACGAATCACAGCGGAATGGAAATCACGACAGCGTTCACAGATTCTGTGCGAAGAGCGCCCCGGAGTCCAGCGCCGAGAGTGCGAATATGCTCTCGAAAGGGGTTCATGTTCCTGCCATATTCGCACGGCGGCCGCCGCAACACGGAAGATGCGCGGCCGGACGGCGACGGTGAGGATGCGGTGGACGGATTCATCGGAACCGCCGCCGGGTCGTTTTCCGCGTGCGGTCGCCGCGGCCTGGGCAGGCCGCCCGTTCGAGAGGAGTACCGGTGAGTTCACCGCAGGAATACGACGTGGTGGTGGTCGGAGGTGGACCGGCGGGATCCACCGTCTCCACTCTCGTGAGCAAACACGGGCACCGGGTCCTCCTGCTGGAGAAGGAGAGCTTCCCCCGTTACCAGATCGGCGAGTCGCTGCTTCCCGCGACCGTTCACGGAATCGCCCACCTGCTCGGCGTCGACGACGAGATCCGGCGCGCTGGTTTCACCGTGAAACGCGGTGGTACGTTCAAGTGGGGCAGCAATCCGAAGCCGTGGACATTCGAGTTCGCCGTCTCCCGTAGAATGGCCGGGCCCACCTCCCACGCGTACCAGGTGGAGCGGATGAAATTCGACACCATCCTGCTCGAGAACGCGCGCAAGAACGGCGTGGACGTACGGGAGAACAGCCCCGTCACGGGCGTCGTCGAGGAGGACGGGCGCGTCCGCGGCGTGCGCTACCGCGACCTGGACGGGAGGACCACCGAGGTCCGCGCCCGGTACGTCGTCGACGCCTCCGGCAACACCAGCCGCCTGTACGGCAAGGCGGGCTCGGAGCGGAAGTACTCGCCGTTCTTCCGGAACCTGGCGCTGTTCACGTACTACGAGGGCGGAGGGCGGCTGCCCGAGCCGTACTCGGGCAACATCCTGAGCGTCGCCTTCGACCACGGCTGGTTCTGGTACATCCCCCTCAGCCCCACCCTGACCAGCGTCGGAGCGGTGGTGGGCCAGGAGTCGGCGCAGCTCGTGCAGGGAGACCCCGAGGAGGCGATGCGGAGGTTCATCGACGCCTGCCCCCTCATCCGCGAGAAGCTGGCCGGCGCCACCCGCGTCACCGAGGGACCCTACGGACGCTTCCGGGTCCGCAAGGACTGGTCGTACTGCAACACGCGCTTCTGGGGCCCGGGAATGGTCCTGGTCGGCGACGCGGCCTGCTTCGTCGACCCGGTCTTCTCCTCGGGCGTGCACCTGGCCACCTACGGGGGGCTGCTGGCCGCCCGGTCCGTCAACTCCTGCCTGGCCGGCACGATCGACGAGGAGAGCGCCTTCGCCGAGTTCGAGCGCCGCTACCGCCGCGAGTACGGGCTCTTCCACGAGTTCCTCATCGGCTTCTACGACATGCACCGCTCCGAGGACTCCTACTTCTGGCAGGCGCGCAAGGTCTCCAACACCGCCCCCACGGACATCGAGGCGTTCGTCGAGCTGGTCGGCGGCGTGGCCTCGGACGAGATCGCCGACGGCGTCATGGCCCGCGCGCGGATGGCGGCCACCTCCCGGGAGCTGGCCAGGACGGTCGCCACGTTCGAGGAGCAGCCCGTGGAGTCCCTCGGCGCCGCGAGCGGACCGGTCCTGTCCAAGCTGCTGGAGCAGGGCGCGGCCCTGCAGGGGCGGGCCCTGCTCGGCGAGCGGGCCGGCGAGGGCGGGCCGCTGGAGCCCGGTGGCCTGCGCGCCTCCGCGGACGGCCTGATGTGGGTCCGGCACGAGACGGCCTGACGCGGGCCGGTGAACGGAGCGACCGATCATGCCGTCAGCGGGCTCGGCCTTCCTGCTCTTCCTGGTCCAGGTGGGCGTGCTGCTCTCCCTGGCCCTCCTGCTCGGGCGCGTCGCGGCCCGGCTGGGACTTCCCGTGCTGGTCGGCGAGCTGCTGGCCGGGGTGCTGCTGGGCCCGACGGTGCTGGGCCACGCCGCCCCGCAGCTCGCCGGACAGCTCTTCCCGGCCGGGCAGACCCAGCTCCTGGACGCCTTCGGCCAGATCGGGGTGCTGCTGCTGGTCGGCATCACCGGCGCCCAGCTCGACCCCGGACTGCTGCGCGAGCGCGGCGCGGTCGCGCTGCGGATCAGCCTCGCCGGGCTGCTGGTGCCGCTGGCACTGGGCGTGGCGACCGGGTACCTCCTGCCCGGCGAGGTCCTGGCCCCCGGCACCTCCCGGGACGTCTTCGCCCTGTTCATCGGCGTCACCATGTGCGTCACGGCACTGCCCGTGATCGCCAAGACGCTGAGCGACCTCGGCATCCTGCACCGCAGGATCAGCCAGTTCATCGTCACCGCCGCGCTCTTCGACGACGCCGTGGGGTGGCTGCTGCTCTCGTTCGTCTCGGCGATGGCGGCGGGCCGGGCCCACGCCGGCGGCGTGGCGGCGACCGTGGCGTACACGGTGGCCTTCGTCGCCGCCGCGGTCCTGCTCTGCCGCCCGCTCGCGCGCCGCGCGCTGCCCGTGGTGACCCGGGACGCGGGCTCGTCGATCGCGACCGCGGTCTCGATCGTGCTGTTCTCCGCCGCCGTCACCGGGGCGATGGGCATGGAGGCGCTGTTCGGCGCCTTCGTCGCCGGAGCGGCCGTCCTCACCCTGGTGGACCCGGTACGGCTGGCGCCGCTGCGCACGATCGTCATGTCGGTCTTCGCGCCCGTCTTCCTGGCCGGCATCGGCCTGCGCCTGGACCTGACGGCGCTGACCCGGCCCGAGATCCTGGCCGTCGGCGTCCTGCTGCTCCTGGTGGCGACCGCCGGCAAGTTCGCCGGCGCCTACCTGGGCGCGCGGACCGGCCGGCTGAACCACTGGGAGGCGCTGGCCCTGGGCGCGGGCATGAACTCCCGCGGCATGGTCGAGGTGATCATCGCCGCGACCGGCCTGGCACTCGGGGTGCTGACCACGGCGATGTTCACCGTCATCGTCTTCATCGCGGTCGTCACCTCGCTGACCGCGCCCCCGCTGCTGCGCGCGGCGGTGCGGCGCCTCCCGCCCGACGAGGAGGAGCTCGCGCGCCGGGAGCGGCAGGCCGCGTGGCACGCCGCGGGATGACGTCCCGGGACACCGCGAGAGGACGGCGCGGTCCCGGGGTCGCGCCTCCTGGGGGAACGCGATTCCCGGAGAGCGAGGAACGCAATTCCCGAGAAGCATCGACGAGAACAGAAATCTACGCTGGACGTGCGCGTTCCCGCCCGTACCGGGCCGCCGGGGAAAGGCCCCGCGAATGCCCGTACCGCCGGGGAGTCACTAGGGAAAGGTATCGGCAATGACCACCGTCGCACCGGTTGAGCAGATTCCGCTGAGTTTTCACCAGGAGTTCCTGTGCGCGTTCGACACGGGCACCACGGAGGGCCCGTTCGGCCCCCGCTACCACGTGGTCGGGGCATGGCGCCTGCGCGGCGAGCTCGACCTGACGGCGCTGGAGGCGGCCCTGAGCGACGTGGTGGCCAGGCACGAGGCGCTGCGTACCGTGATCGTCCGCGACGGCGAGCGGCCGTACCAGCGCGTCCTGGCCCCCTGCTCCCCGCGGCTGACCGTGCGGGACCTCGGCGGATGCCCCGCGGACGAGCGTGAGAGCCGCGCCGAGGAGCTGCTCAACGAGGTGGAGTCGGGGACCAACGACGCCTGCGAGGTCCCGCTGCTGCGGGCCGTCGTGGGCCGCTTCGACGACACCGACGCGGTGCTCGTGCTCAACGCCCACCACACCGCCGCCGACGCCTGGTCGATCGACGTGATCCTGCGCGACCTGCTCGCCTGCCACGCCGCCCGCGCCGCGGGCACGGAACCGGACCTGCCCGACGTGCCGCAGTACCAGGAGTACGCCCGCCACGAGCGGGAGAACGCCGACTCCCCGGCCGCGGTCGCGGCGCGCGCGTACTGGCGGGACACGCTGCGGGACGCGCACATCACCGCGCTGCGCTCCGACCGTCCCCGCTCCGCCGGAGCGCCCAAGGCGACCTCCTGGCACCGCTTCGCCGTCGACCCCGAGGTGGCCTCCGCGGCCGTGTCCCTGGCCGGTGAGCTGAAGAGCTCGCCGTTCATGGTCCTGTTCGCCGCCTACCAGGTGTTCCTGAGCCGGCTGACCGGCACCGACGACCTCGTGGTGCCGACGTTCACGCCCGGCCGCGGCAACGCGCGCTTCCACGAGACGGTCGGGTCGTTCATCAACTTCCTCCCGCTCAGGACGGACCTGTCGGGCTGCGGGACGTTCCGCGACGTGGTCCGCAGGACCCGCCAGGCCTGCCTGGGCGCCTACTCGCACGACGTCCCGTTCGTGCAGATCCTGGGGGAGGCCCCCACCCTGATGGCCCCGGTGGCCAGCGACGACCTCCAGGTCAGCGCCTTCCAGGCGATCAGCTCGCCGTACCTGGCGACCGACGAGCGGGCCGGAGGACTCACCTACTCCAAGCTGTGGCGGCGGACCGTCTCCCAGGAGGTCGGCTCCGACGTCCCCGACGGCATCCTGTGGACCCTGCACATCGGGCCCTCCAACGACATGGTCGGGAGCCTGGGATTCAACAGCAACCGCTTCGACGCCGACACGATGAGCCGGATGCTGGCCGACTTCCTGCGGGTGCTGCGCGCGGCGGTGACCGCACCGGACACCGACCCGAGGCGGCTCTGACCCGGTGCCCGCGCGGAACGCGGGCGCGCACGGCAGATGCGGCGACAGACGACGAGATCCGGAGACGCCATGGTCGACCACCCCACCGCCGGACCGGACGCTCCCCGGCCGGACGCGACCGGCCCGAACGCGGGCCTGCCGGACACGACCGCACGGAACGCGACCGGACGGGACGCGACCGGGCCGGACGCGGCCGGTCCCCGGCGAAGCACCCGTCCCCTGACCGGAGAGGAGTACATCGAGACCCTCCGGGACGGCCGTGAGATCTACATCTACGGGGAGCGCGTCAAGGACGTGCCGTCGCACCCCGCGTTCCACAACCCCGCGCGCATGGTCGCGCGGCTCTACGACGCGCTGCACGACCCGGCCCGGCGCGAGGTGCTCACGGCGCCGACCGACACCGGGAGCGACGGGTACACCCACCGGTTCTTCACCACCCCCCGCAGCGTCGACGACCTGGTCGCCGACCAGCGGGCCATCGCCGAGTGGGCCCGGATGACCTACGGCTGGATGGGACGCAGCCCCGACTTCAAGGCCTCCTTCCTCGGCACGCTCGGTGCCAACGCCGACTTCTACGCGCCCTTCGACGACAACGCGCGGCGCTGGTACCGGGAGTCGCAGGAGAAGGTGCTGTACTGGAACCACGCGTTCGTCCACCCGCCGGTGGACCGGGACCGGCCGCCGGACGAGGTCGCCGACGTCTTCGTGCACGTCGAGAAGGAGACCGACGCCGGCCTCGTGGTCAGCGGGGCCAAGGTGGTGGCCACCGGCTCGGCGCTGACGCACTACAACTTCATCGCGCACGCCGGCCTGCCGGTCAAGGACCGCAGGTTCGCGCTGGTCGCCACCGTCCCGATGTCCGCTCCCGGGATGAAGCTGGTCTGCCGCACCTCCTACACCGCGGCCTCGGCGGTCATGGGCACGCCCTTCGACTACCCGCTCTCCTCGCGGATGGACGAGAACGACACCCTGCTCATCCTGGACAAGGTGCTCATCCCCTGGGAGAACGTGTTCGTCTACGGCCACCTGGGCAAGGTCCGGGCCTTCTCCGGCCAGTCGGGCTTCATGGAGCGGGCGGCCTTCCACGGCTGCACGCGGCTGGCCGTGAAGCTCGACTTCATCGCGGGCCTGCTCGTCAAGGCGCTGGAGATGAACGGCACCGCCGACTTCCGGGGCGTGCAGACCCGCCTGGGCGAGGTGCTGGCCTGGCGGAACCTGTTCTGGGGCCTGTCGGACGCGGCGGCGCGCAACCCGGTGCCGTGGAAGAACTCCGCGCTGCTGCCCAACCCGCAGTACGTGATGGCCTACCGCTGGTTCATGCAGCTCGGCTACACCCGGATCAAGGAGATCATCGAGCAGGACGTCGCCAGCGGGCTGATCTACGTCAACTCCAGCACCGCCGACTTCAAGAACCCCGAGATCCGCCCGTACCTCGACAAGTACCTGCGCGGCTCGCACGGCGCGGACGCCGTGGACCGGGTCAAGCTGATGAAACTCCTCTGGGACGCGGTGGGCTCGGAGTTCGGCGGACGGCACGAGCTGTACGAGCGCAACTACTCCGGCAACCACGAGAACATCCGGCTGGAGCTCCTCTTCAGCCAGACCGCCGGCCGGCAGATCGACGAGTACAAGGCCCTGGTCGACCAGTGCCTCGGCGAGTACGACCTGGAGGGCTGGACCGTGCCGGACCTGTCCTCCTTCGAGGAGCTGCGGCACTTCACCTCCGACGCGTTCAACGGCTGAGCGGGCCCTACCGCTCCACCTGCCGGCCGGTACGAGAAGCGTCCTGACAAGCACGAAAGGGGTAACCGACGATGACAGCCCTCATCCGCGTGAAACCGGATGCCGCTCCCGAGGAGGTCGTCGAGGCGCTCGAGCGCGACGGCGTGGTGATCGTCGAAGGACTCGCCGACGAGGCGACGATGAAGGGCCTCTGGGCCGACCTCGGCCCGGACCTGGAGGCCTCCGACTACTGCGAGAGCGGCTACGACGGCCACCGGACCCGGCGGATCTCCTCGCTGTTCGCCCGCACGACCCACCTGACGCCGGTCGTCACCCACCCCCTCTACCTGGGACCGGCCCGGACGATCATGCAGCGGCCGGTGCCGATCTGGATCGGCCGCTCCCGCATCGAGATGACGCCGAACATCCACATCAGCGCCACCCAGGCGATCCAGATCGACCCCGGACAGGGCAAGCAGCCCCTGCACCGCGAGGACACGCTCTACCTGCGCCCGCACCCGGGCCCCACGATCCGGCTGCAGCTCATGCTCGCCATGACCGACTTCACCGCGGAGAACGGCGCCACGCTGGTGATCCCGGGAAGCCACCACTGGGACGACGAGCGCGCCCCGCGGTACGCCGAGAGCATCCCCGCCGAGATGCCCGCCGGGTCGGCGCTCATCTTCGCCGGAGGGGTGTACCACTGCGGCGGCAGGAACGACACCGACCGGCCGCGCGTCGGCCTGACCCTCTCGCTGGACGTGGCGAACCTGCGCCAGGAGGAGAACCAGTACATCGCGGTGCCGAAGGAGGCGGTGCTGGCCCACCCCGAGGAGGTCCGGCGCCTGCTCGGCTACGACCGCTGCCCGCCGGGAGTGGGCTGGTTCGAGCTCCAGGACCCGCACATGGTGCTGGAGCACGACGACATCGCCCAGGCGCGCGCGGCCGCGGACCTGATGGGACTCAACGCCTCCCGCGAGAACGCCGTTCGCGAGAGCGCCTCCGGCGAGAACGCCTCCCGTGAGGCGGCGGGCGCGCCCCGGGAGACGGTCGACGCCTGAGCCGACCCCGGCGACCGAAAAGCCCCTGGCCGATGGCCAGGGGCTTTTCGCATCCGCGTCCGTCCGCGTCATTCCGTGTTCGTCACACCGGACGACCGGGAGGCCCCGGACGACAGCGAAGCGGCCCTCCGCCCGGCGGTGGCGAACAGCATGTGCATGCCGGTGTCCGAGAGCCGGTCCTCCTGCTCGACGGCGACCCGGAAGCCGCGCTCGCGCAGCATCGACACGACCCGCGCCAGCCGGCCCCCGATGTCGTGCACCTCCAGCGCCAGATGGCCGATCCTGGCCCAGTCGGGCTCCTCGATACCGGCCAGCACGTCCAGTTCGCCCTTCTCCACGTCGATCTTCAGCAGGTCCACCCGGTCCACCCCGTGCTCCCGTATCAGGGAGGAGAGGGTGACGGTCCGGCACTCCACGTGGGACAGCCGGTGCCGCGACCGGGCCAGCCTCTCGGCGGCCGGCGCGGGCACCCCGCCGCGCACCAGGAGCCGCCTGGCGAGCTCGGTCTCCTCCGGCTCGTCGGCGTAGAAACCCGACTCCGCCGGCGCCTGCGGGTAGTAGCCGAAGCGCCGGGTGCCGTTCCGGTCGGACACGGCGACCTCGTGCGCCACTCCCGAGGGGACGTGCCGGTCGAAGTTCTCGCGCAGCGCCGCGTAGGTGTCCGGCCCGGGCTCCGCGGCGACGACGAGCGCGTCCGGGTGACGCTGCTTGAAGAAGATCGACGCGAGCCCGATGTTCGCGCCGATGTCGAAGATCACGTCGAGGCCGGTGGAAGGGAAGCCGTCCCTCAGGTACGACTCCTCGACGAATATCTCCCGATAGATCACAGCCGCTTCTCCGGGATCGACCTGCGTCACCTCCAGGCCGTTCGGCAGGCGCCTGCGCACGAGTCCCATCTCTCCTCCTCACGGCGCGGGGGGGGGGGGGAAGGGGGGGGGGGGGGGGGGGGGGCGGTCCAACTACGCTCTGCGCTTTTCTCTGCCGTCTTTCCTCTGTGTCTCTGGGGAAGCGGGGGGGGGGACAATGACCC
>NZ_JBVJIA010000002.1:403924-410631 GCF_055586505.1 Streptosporangium sp. NPDC050148
GAGGCACCTGTCCCCCCCGCGTGCCTGTGGGGAGCCCCCCGGCCCCACCCCCCCCCCCCCCCCCGGGGGGGGGGGAGGGAAACAGACCCCCCCCCCCCCCCCCCCCCCCCCCGCCCCGGCCGTCCTCGTCGCTTCGCTACGCCTGCTCCCGCGGCGCCCTGGCGGCGACGTCGCGGACGAACGTCGCCAGGTCGGGGTCCTCGAACAGATCGCCCATGTCGATCGTGACGCCGATCTCCTCCTCGATCCGGGCGATGATCCGGACCGCCGAGACGGACTGCCCGCCCAGCTCGAAGAAGGTGGCGTCGGACGGGAACTCGGCCACGCCGAGCACGTCCTTCCAGATCCGCTCGACCCGCCGCTCGATGTCCGAGGCGACGGGGCTCGGGCGCTGGTCAACGGTCATTGGCTCTCCTCCTGCCGTCAATGTGAATCATCCCTGTCCCCCGGAGAGGGCTCCGGCGGGAACGGCGGCACCGTGGTGCGCGGCACGTCCCCGTCCACGCGGGCCGTCCTGGGGACCGTCCCCACCGGCCGTCCCTCCCCGCGGGACGCCGGACCGGTCTCCCCGGGCACCCGCGGCCCGCGGCCGGGCCGCCTCGTGGACGCCCGCGACCGGCGGCCGGGTGGCCTCGTCGACGAGCGCCGCGAGCCCGGCCGGGGTCGGCTCGGCGAAGAACCGCCGCAGGGACGGCTCGACGCCGAAGCGGTCCCGGACGCGCGCGACGAGCCGGGGGACCAGCAGGGAGTGGCCACCGGCCGCGAAGAAGTCGTCCTCGACGCCGATCTCCGCCCGCCCCAGCAGGTCCGACCAGATGGCGATCACGCCCTTCTGGGTCGGGGTCGGGGTCGGGGCCGGGGGCTCCGGCCGCCAGGCGGCGTGCCGGGGGCCGGGCAGCCTTCCCCGGTCGACCTTGCCGGTGAGGTTCCGCGGCAGCGGGCGGTCCAGGACGGTGAACAGCACGGCCGGCGTGTCGCGGCCGAAACGCCGCCGCAGGCAGGCCCGCCAGGCCCGGGCCGGGGAGGCGTCCCCGGACGCGGAGGGGGCCGGGACGACGTAGGCGACCAGCGCGTCGGGCAGGCCGTCCCGGCCGGTACGGGCGACGACCGCGCACTCGGCCACCGACTCGTGCGCGGACAGGGCCGCCTCGACCTCGGTGAGCTCGATCCGGACGCCGGAGAGCTTCACCTGGAAGTCCTTGCGCCCGCGGAACTCCAGGCGGCCGTCCCAGCGCCGGCGCGCCAGGTCCCCGGTCCGGTAGGTCCGGCAGGCCACCGCGGGCTCCTCGGGCCTCCCGGGCCCCCGGAGCGGCTCGAAGACGGGCTCGCCACCGGCCGTGCCGATGTACCCGGGGGTGACGTACGGGGTGCGCACGACGATCTCACCGGTCACCCCCGCCGGGCAGGGACGGTCCCACTCGTCCACGACCAGGACCTGCCTGCCGGGGATGGGACGCCCGATGGGGATCACACCGGCGGCGTCCCCGACCCCGTGGCCGACCGTGTCCCCGGTCGTGTCATCGACGGTGCGGCCGGTCGTGTCCCCGGCGGTGTTCCCGGTCGTGCCGCCGATCTCGTGCCAGGTCGCCGCGATCGTCTCGGTGGGCCCGTAGAGGTTGATCAGCCGGGTGGACGGCAGGGCCGCGCGCAGGCCGCGCACCAGCTCCGGCGATACCGCCTCTCCCATCAGCAGGATGTGCCCGAGGCGGGCGGGGTGCCCGGCTCCTCCGCCGGTGATCGCGCCCAGGAGCGTCCTGGCGAAGCTCGGAACGGTCTGGATGTGGGTGATCTCCTGGTCGGTGAGCCAGGCCACCAGCTTCTCGGGGTGTGCCCTGATGCCGTCCGGCACCGGGCAGAGCGTCGCCCCGGAGACGAGCGTCGCGAACACCTCGCACAGGGCCGGGTCGTGCTCGGGAGTCACCCACTGCGCCACCCGGGAGCCGGGCCCGATGCCGAACTCGGCGGCGAACCAGGTGACGAACTGCGCGAGGGCGGCGTGGGTCTGCGGGATCCCCTTGGGACGCCCCGTCGAGCCCGACGTGTAGGCGACGTACGCCCAGGCGTCCGGATCCGGGACGCCGGGGAGCGGCGGCTCCGCCGGGGAGGCTCCGGCCCCGGCCACGATGTCGGCGGCAAGGTCGGCCGTGCCCGCCGTGTCCTCGGTGGCGGTGGCGGTGGCGGTGTCGAGGGCGGTGTCGAGGGCGAGGTCGCCGGTGATGTCGATGACCCTCCCGCCCAGCTCGTCGCGGTACCAGCGGGCCAGTTCGTCCCCGTCGGGTGACCCCTCCACGAGCATGCAGGCGGGGCGCAGGTCGGACAGGACCGCCCGGACGCGGTCCCCGGCGTCGCCCGTGCCGAGCCAGACCAGGTGGGCGCCCGTGCCGAGCACCCCGAGCAGCGCCGCGATCCGGCCGGGACCCGGCGGTACGCGCACCGCCACCGCCGCGCCTCCGACACCTCCGGCACCGCTTCCGGCACGGCCTGCGGCACCGCCCTCAGAGCAGCCGTCTCCGGCATCGCCCCCGTGGTCCAGGCGGCGCAGGTGGGCGCCGAGGACGGACGCCCGCCGGGCCAGCTCACGGTAGGAGGTGACGACACCCTCCCAGGCGACCGCGGCGGCGTCCGGCCGGTGCGCGGCGTGCAGACGGACGAGCTCGTGGACCCCGAGACCGGGGGAGGGGCCGGCTCCGGTCCGGTCCGCCTCGCGGGCGGCTTCGCGGACGCGGTCGGCGGGCTCCAGGGGGAGAGCGTCCACCGGCAGGCCGGGGTCCCCGGCGGCGGCGGTCAGCAGGGTGCGCAGCTGGTCCAGGACGGAGCGGGCGGAGCCCTCGTCCAGGAGGCCGTCACGGTAGGTCAGCGAACCGGTGACCGAGGGCCCGGCCAGGTCCACGGTGAACGTCAGGTCGGCCAGGCTCGCGGCCGCGTCGGTGCCGTCCGTCCCTTCTGTGCCGTCCGTGCCTTTCGTGGCCGGGAGGCGGCGCACCTCGGCGCCGGGAAGCCGCAGCTCGGCCTCGGGGCTCTCCCGCACGTCGAGCACGACGTCGGACAGCGGGACCCGGTACGGGTCCCGGTCGGCGCGAAGTGCCCGGACCACGTACGGGAAGGGCAGTTCCCTGCGGGAGAGGGCCTCGCGGACGCGTCCGTCCAGCCGGGTGAGCAGCTCGCGGAAGCACGGCTTGCCGGAGAGGTCGGCGGTCAGCACGAGCGGATTGACGAACGGCCCGACCAGAAGGTCCGTCCCCGGAGCCGTGCGCAGGCTCGCCGGGACCGTCACCGCCGTCCGGTCCGTGCCCCCGTACCGGTGCAGCAGGCAGTGCAGCGCGCCGAGCAGGACGGTGGACGGCGTGGTCCCGGCGGCGCGGGACAGTTCCGCGATCCGGGAGCGCGCGTCCGGGCCCCAGTCGAACCGGACGGTCCGGCCGCGCGCGGAGCGGGGACGGCCGTGGTTCACGGGCAGGGCCACAGGCGGCAGGGGGGTCAGCGCGCGGGTCCACCAGTCCAGCAGCTCGTGGAACGCAGGGGTGCGGATCCACCGGCGCTGCCGACGCGCGTGGTCGGCGAACCGGGACGTGAGGGCGGGCAGGGCCGTGCCCGCGGGTCTTCCCGCCAGCGCCGCGACGTAGCCGGCCGACAGCTCGTCCACCACGATCGACACGGACCGGTCGTCGGCGACGGCGCGGTGCAGCCGGAGCGCCAGCAGGTGGTCGTTCTCGCCCAGGCGGACCAGGGTCGCCCGGGCCAGGGGGCCTCGTGCCAGGTCGAACGGCTCGGCGCTCAGCGCGGCGCGGACCCGTTCGGCACGCCGTTCCGCGCCGGGATCGTCATCGGGGCCGACATCGGGACCCATGTCATGACCGATGTCACGACCCATGTCGTCGGCGCCGTCACCGACGACGGCGTCCGGGTCGAGGAGCGCGAGCGCGTGGCCGGCCTCCTCGGACGACGGTGAGATGTACTGGACGAGACGGCCGCCGCTCTCGCGGATGACGGTCCTGAGAGGTTCGTGACGGCGGACGACCTCGCTCCAGGCGGCGCGCAGCGCGCCGACGTCGAGGTCGCCGCGGATCCGGTAGGCCGCGCCCACGCCGTGGGCCACCGGCTCCGGGTCCAGCGCGTCGAGCAGCCACAGCCCGTCCTGCGCGCAGGACGTGACCGCCCGTCTGCCTCGGACGGCACGCGTGTGAGACGCCACGTCCTGCCCTCCCGCCTTCCCGTGCGGTGCCGCGTTCCGTTCCCCTTCGGGCGCCGGCCCGCCGCGCCGGTGGGACGCGGCAGGCCGGTGGTCGCGCGACCCATGGTCCGCTCCGGGGTCGCGCGGCCGCATCTCCTCGGTTGCCGGGCGACGGCCGGGGAACGTGATGCGGTGCTGGGAAGTACGGTGGCGGAGTGTCGACCGGAGGAACGAGACGGACGGGCCGTGCTGTGCCGGGCCTCAGTCGGGGAACGTGATGCGGTCGGGCGGCACGTGGGCGGTGAGCCAGACGCCGTTGGCGCTCACCTGGAACTCGTGGCCGGCCCGGTGCATCTCCCCGGAGCGGACGACCAGCACGACCGCACGGCCCCGGCGCGCTCCCACCCGGGTCGCGGTCTCCCGGTCCGGGGACAGGTGCACGGCGTGGCGGGCCATCGGCAGCAGGCCCTCGCGCCGGATGGCGGCCAGCTGAGCGCCGACCGTCCCGTGGAACAGGAACTCGGGCGGCTCGACGGTGGGAAGGTCCAGGTCGACCTCGACCGTGTGCCCCTGGTTGGCGCGGATCCGGTCGCCCTCGACGGTGAAGCGCCGCTTGTCGTTGCCCTCCACCACCCGCGCGAGCTCGTCACGGGTGATCGCGAACCCGTGCCGCGCCGCGGCGGCGAGCAGGGCCTCGACCTCCACCCAGCCCTGCGGGTCGAGCGTCAGGCCGATGCTCTCCGGCTGGTGCCGCAGGTGCTTGGAGAGGTACTTCGAGACTCGAACGAGTCTTCTGTCGTCCATGGGAGACCAGGATGCCGACCGGCGACGCCGTTCTCCATCGAATTCACGCCGTCCCGGGATGCGGGAGGGGCTCAGCCGTCGGCGGCCCAGTTGTGGGTCTGCTTGAGCACGGCCGCCACCCGGGCGAAGCGCTCGCCGTCGAGGACGGAGCCCTCGCGCCGGATGTCGTCCTCGCCGAGGACGAAGACCCGGTCCAGGCGCAGGTAGGAGACGCGGTCGTCCCGGTCCCAGGCGCCGGGGCCGATCTCCAGCCAGTCGTCCGGACGGCCGCCCCCGGCGCGGCTGGAGAGCATCAGGGCGAGCAGGTCGCGGCCGTGGCGGCCGACGACCAGCAGTGGCCGGTCCTTGCCCCGGGCCGGGTCCTCCTCGTACGGGACCCAGGCCCAGACGATCTCGCCGGGGTCGGCGAGCCCGTCGAGGTCGGGGGAGTAGTGCAGGGTCGCGCTCCGGTCGACGCGAAGGATCTCGCGGACCGCGCCACGGGCCGGACGGGGGTCATCGCCAAGATCACGCACGCGGACAGCCTACACGGGCGTGTTCCCGGACCCGCCGCCGGACCGGCCAGGGGAGGCGTCCCCCGGCGTCCGCCCCGATCCGCTCCCGCCCCCGGCCACGGACCCGCCCCCGGACGAGGCCGGGGACGGGTCCGTGAACGTGGACGACCAGGCGTCGACCTCGGCCAGGAGCGCCGCGACGAGGTCCCGGGGGGCGAACGACGCCTCGATCGAGGTACGGGCCAGCTCTGCCAGGACGTCGTCGCCGTACCCGAAGACCTCGCGCAGCCGCGCGTACTCGTCGGCCAGCGCGGTCTCGCCGTCGGTGTTGATCGTGACCCTCAGCCCGGCCGCGCGCAGCCGGGGCAGCGGGTGGTCGGCCAGCGAGGGGACGAGGCCGAGCAGGACGTTGGAGGTGGGGCAGACCTCCAGCGGGATGCCGCTCTCGCGCACCCGCGCCACCAGCGCCTCGTCGTCGAGCACCCGGATGCCGTGCCCGAGCCGTTCGGTACGCCCCAGGTCCAGTGCCTCGCGGACGCTGGCCGCGCCGGCGGACTCCCCGGCGTGGTGGACCAGGTGCAGGCCGGCGTCCGCGGCCGCGCCGAACACCTCGGCGAACGGCGCCAGCGGATGGCTCTCGTCGCCCGCCAGCCCCATACCGATCACCTCGTCGTAGCGGGTGGCCAGCTCGTAGGTCCGCCACAGCCGCTCCACCGGCCGGCGCCGGGAGTGGTCGAGCAGCACCCGGCTGCGGACGCCGAACCTGGCCTTGCCCTCGGCCAGCCCGTCGAGCACCGCCTCCAGCGGCATCTCCAGCCGCCCGACCCGCTCCCCGTGCGAGGCGGCGGTGAAGGTCACCTCGGCGTAGCGGGTGCCCTGGGCGGCCTCGTCCTCGCAGAACTCCAGGGCGATCCGGCGGAAGTGCTCGGGTGTGCGCAGCAGCTCGCGCACCTTGGCCCGCTGGTCGGCGAACTCCCGGAAGCTCGTGAACGCACCCTCGGGCTCCGGTGGCCCGCCCAGCTCGCGCACGGTCTCCGGGCGTACCGTGCTCTCCAGGTGGACGTGCAGGTGGGCCTTGGGAAGCAGGCGGAGATCTCTCACGCCGCAGAATGCTAGAGCCTCGTGGTGAAGCGGCCGCGGGGGGGGGGGGGGGGGGGGGGGGGGGGGGGGGGGGGGGGGGGGGGGGGGGGGGGGGGGGGGGGGGGGGGGGGGGGGAGGGGGGGGGGCGGGGGGGGAGG